>NZ_JBJTER010000119.1:0-7978 GCF_046093005.1 Aestuariivirga sp. | reverse complement strand
GCAAATTCGTCGGCAGCGTCACGCCAACCAGCTTCTTTCCGCTGCTGGCCGGCGCCGCCGATGCGGCGCAGACGCGGGCGCTCATCGAAAAGCTCGACGATCCGCACTGGTTCGGCGGCGCGCCGCCGCTGCCCTCGGTGGCCCGGCATGATCCCAGCCTCCATGACAACGTCTACTGGCGCGGCCGCATCTGGCCGATCCTCAACTGGCTGGTCTGGAACGGTCTCAGGGAACAGGCCCCGGCGCGCGCCGAGGCCTTGCGCCAAAGCTCATGGGCGCTGTTCCGCCAGAGCTGGGCGGAGCACCGCCTCGCGCCCGAGAACTACCACCCGGTGACTGGCGAGGGCCTCGACCAGCCGGACACCGACCCGTTCTATTCCTGGACGGCGCTGCTGCCCTTCATGCAGGTGAGCGGCTGACTTCAATCCTCCGCGGCGGGCGCGTAGGCGGCGGGGTCGATGCTCGAAGGCCGGCCCGCGAGCGAAAGCGTGGTCTGCCGCGCCGGCGTTTCGGCGATCACCTTGCCGTGGCGGATCACGGCGAGCCTCGTGGCCTTGAGGCGGACGGCCTCGATCGGGTCGCGGGCCTGCAGCACCACCATGCTGGCGGGGCCGCCCTTGCGCAGGCTGGGGTCGGGAAGGCCCATGGCCCTGGCGCCGTTCAGCGTCACCGACTCGAAGGCCCAGGCAATGGCCTCGCGCGAGGTCATCGGCACGGCGTGAACGCCCATATGCGCCACCTCCAGCATGTCGGCCGAGCCCAGCGAATACCACGGGTCCATCACGCAGTCCTGGCCCAGCGCCACATTGACGCCGGCGGCGCGCAGTTCCGCCACCCGGGTCAGCCCGCGGCGGCGCGGATAGGTGTCGGAGCGGCCCTGGAGCGTGATGTTGATCAGCGGATTGGGAATGACATGGATGCCGGATTCGGCGATCAGCGGGATGAGCTTGGAGGCATAGTAATTGTCCATCGAATGCATCGATGTGCAGTGCGAGCCGACGACGCGCTCGCGCAGGCCCAGCCGGATCGCTTCCGCCGCCAGGGTTTCGACATGGCGCGACAGCGGGTCGTCGCTTTCATCGCAATGGAGATCGACGGGAAGGCCGCGTTCGGCGGCGATCTCGCACAGCCGGCGCACCGAGCGCGCGCCGTCTTCCATGGTGCGCTCGAAATGCGGAATGCCGCCCACCACGTCGAGGCCCAGGTCGAGCGCGCGCAGCAGATTGGCCTCGGCATTGGGGCTGCGGTAGAGCCCGTCCTGCGGAAACGCCACGAGCTGCAGGTCGATATAGGGCTTCACGCGCTTTCTCACCTCGATCAGCGCATGGCTGGCGGTCAGCCGGTCGTCGCAGACATCGACATGCGAGCGGATCGCCAGCAGGCCCTGCGCCGCGGCGAGGTCGCAATAGCGGAGTGCGCGTTCCATCACCGCCTCGACGGTCAGCAGCGGTTTCAACTCGCCCCACAGCGCGATGCCTTCGAGCAGCGTGCCGGAACGGTTGAGCCGCGGAAGCCCCAGGCTCAGCGTGGCGTCCATGTGGAAATGCGGGTCGGCGAACGGCGGCGAGACGAGCCGCCCCGTGGCGTCGATCACCCGCGCCGCCGGCGCCTCGATGACCGGCGCGATATCGGCGATGCGGCCGTCCTTGATGGCGATGTCGGCGGCCTGCCGGCTGCCTGCCAGCCGTCCACCTTTCACGAGCAAATCGAGCATGCGCGTCTCCCTTTCCCGGTTGATTAGGGCAGGGCGCTTTTCAGGTAAAGCGCCGCATAGGCGCTGGGTGCCCAGTTTTCGAGCGAGCTTTCGCGGTAGACGGCCTTCTCGAGCCAGGCGGGATTGACCTCCACGCCCCAGCCCGGCGCCTCGGGCACGCGCACGCAGCCGTCGGCCACCGCATAGGGATCGCCCAGGAACAGGCCGCGCTGCCAGGGATAGTAATCATCGCCCTCGATCGAGAATTCGAGATATTTGCCGGCATTGGGAATGGCCGCCAGCAGATGCATGGTGCACATGGTCACGAGCGAGAGATTGGCGGCATGCGGCGTGCAGGCGAGGCCCGCGGCCTGGCCGAGCTTCGCCACGTCCAGCGTGCGGCACATGCCGCCCATATACATCACGTCCGGCTGCACGATGTCGACGGCGCGCATGGCGATCATCCGTTTCCAGGTGGCCATGTCCCAGTCCTGTTCGCCGCCCGCCACGTCAACGCTGAGCGCGGCGCTCACCGCCTGCGTGGCCTCCAGCTCCCAATAGGGCACGGGCTCCTCGAAATGGCCGATGCCATTGTCTTCCAGCATGCGGCCCACCGCGATGGCGCGCGTGACCGAGAAGCCCGAGTTGGCGTCCACCAGCTTGTCGATGCCGTCGCCCAGGGCCTTCGCCACATGCGGGATGATCGCCTCGGTGCGGCCCGGCCATTCGTCCACGTCCTCGCCGCATTCGGCACCCACCCGCCATTTGGCGGCGGTGAAGCCCTGTTCGGCGCACAGCCGTGTGAGGCGCTCGGCCTCCTGTTCCGGGCTGATGTCGCGCTTCATCGAACTGGCATAGGCGCGAAGCGGCCCCGGCCTGCCGCCCAGCAGCGCCGCCACCGGTTTTCCCTGGCGCTTGCCGGCGAGGTCCCACAGCGCGGTGTCGAGCCCGGCCAGCGCCCGGCATCGGTAGCTTCCGGGAAACTTGTGTTCGCGGCGCTCGATGAGCCGCACCAGACCGGCAATGTCGCCGCTGTCCGCGCCCAGCGCCCAGGGCGCCACCTGGCGGTGGAACACCTGAACTGTGATGTCGGCGTTGTAGGTGGAGACCTGGCCCCAGCCGGTCGCCCCGTCCTCGGCCGTCACCCTGACGAAGCCGACGAATTCATTGTGAAAGGTCTCGAGGCGGGTGATGCGGGTCATGGGCGGCTTCCGGTGCTGGCAGAACTCCGCTTAGCACCGGCGCGGCATGTGGCCTAGCAGTTCTCCGCCAGAACCCCGCGCTACCCGAGTTCCTTCACATGCCGGGCGATGGTCAGTTCCTCGTTGGCCGGCACCACATAGACCTGCGACGGCGGAACCTCGAGCCACTTGAGGTGTGACATGATCCGCGCCCGCACCGGACCGGCATTTTCGCCAACGCCGCCGGTGAACACGAAAGCGTCAACGCCGCCCAGCGCGGGGATCAATGATGCCGCATGGCGGGCCGCCGAATAGCAATAGTAGTCCACCGCCTCGATGGCTTCGGTGCGGTCGCTCGCCAGCAGCACGCGCATATCGGGCGAAATGCCCGAGAGGCCGAGGAGCCCGCTCTTGCGGTAGAGCAGGTCTTCCAGTTCATTGAGGCTCAGATGTTCGTCGCGCATCAGCGCCACCAGCACCCCGGGGTCGATGGAGCCGGTGCGGGTGCCCATCACCAGGCCATCGGCGGTGGAAAAGCCCATGGTTGTGCCAACACTCTTGCCATCGAGGATGGCGCACATGGAAGCGCCGGAGCCCAGATGCGCGGCGAGCAGGCGGCGCGGCAGCGGCCGGCCGGAAATCCGCGGCAGGGCCTCCACCACATGCTCGTAGTTGAGGCCGTGGAACCCGTAGCGCCGGTAGCCCTTGTCGAAATAGATGCGCGGCAAAGGCAACCTGGTGGCGAGCTCGGGCTGGGTGGCGTGGAAGGCGGTATCGAAACAGGCGATGTTTGGCACCTCCGGCGCGACCCGCCGCATCTCGCGCAGCACGCCGAGCCCAAACGGCAAATGCAAGGGTGCCAGCGCGCGCAGCGCCTCCAGATCGTGCTGAATGGAATCATTGACGGTGACGGGCGAGATATACTTGGTGCCGCCGTGCACGATGCGATGACCGATGCCGTTGAAACGGTCCGGTTCGTGGCCGTGGTCGGACAGCCATTCGGCGGCCACCAGCAGACCTTCGCTGGGGCTCGTTACATGTGGCACCTCGCGGGTGGGGTGGCCATCCACCTCCAGCCGTGGCGTGGAGCCAATGCCCGCGACCTGGCCCTTCACGATCAGGTCCAGCCCGGCACCGAACACCGCGAATTTGAGCGACGACGAGCCAGCGTTGAGGACGAGGATTTTCATGGCGCCGCCCCCCGGGCCGCCCGCATCACTTCAGTTCAATTTCGATGAAGGCGTATTCGCCGTCGGTGGCGTTGATCACATCATGCTCGACGCCCGCCTGCCGGAAATAGGGAACGCCCTTCTTCATTTCAGCATGGCCTGGGCCGGTTGGCGTCTCAAGCCGCACCTTCCCGTCCATCAGCGGCACCACGACGTAATCGTGGGCGTGCTTG
The DNA here is from genome assembly GCF_046093005.1 of Aestuariivirga sp. Lineage (GTDB taxonomy): Bacteria > Pseudomonadota > Alphaproteobacteria > Rhizobiales > Aestuariivirgaceae > Aestuariivirga. The sequence goes on along the minus strand of NZ_JBJTER010000119.1, from coordinate 3,702 downwards.
TGCCAGCCGGTGTTGGCGCCTGGCGCGAAGCGGTATTCGGTGACGATCACCCGATCATTCTCGACAAAAACGGTGGCCTTGGCGGTGCCTGACATGCAACGGTCCTCCTGCAATCCATAAGCCACATCGTGAATGTAACTGGATTTTTCCGCAAGCATGTAATAGTATAACGAAATGTCGATTTCTGAGCCAGTCCACGACCATGCCGTCTGCACGGCTGAATTGCTGTCCCGCGCCGAGCGTACGTGTGAGCGGCGCGGCGCGCGGTTCACCGGCCAGCGCCGCGACGTCTTGAAGTGCGTGGCCCAGAGCCACGCCGCAGTTGGCGCCTATGACATCATCGAGCGCATGGCCAGCCGCGGTCCCCGCCCGGCGCCCATCTCCGTCTACCGGGCGTTGGACTTCCTGGAGGCGCATGGCCTTGTCCACAGGATCGAGAGCCGTAACGCTTTTGTTGCCTGCACCCACCCGCATGACGGAAAGCCTGCAGCCCTGTTGGTCTGCGCGTCCTGTGGGCTGGTGGAGGAATTCGAAGCGCCGGCGCTGTTTGAGAGCCTTGAATCCGCTGCTGAAGCACGCGGGTTCGATGTCAGCCGCAGCGTTGTCGAACTCACCGGCCGCTGCGCCCGCTGCCAGGAGTCAGGCTGATGCTCAAAGTCAGCAACGCTATTCTCAGCTCCCGCGACCTGACCTTGACCATCGGCGGCCGCACCATTCTCGATCATGTCAATCTTGATGTCAGGCCCAATGAGATCGTCACGGTGATCGGCCCCAACGGTGCTGGCAAGTCAACGCTGGTGCGCTGCCTTCTCGGTCTGCAGGCGATCACTTCGGGCGAGGTCGTCAAGTCCAGCGGTCTCCGGGTCGGCTATGTGCCGCAGCGCTTTCCGCAGACGCCGAACGTGCCGCTCGACGTGCGCCGGCTATTGTCGCTCACGCTTAAACCTACCGAGGCGGAAATTGAAGCCGCTCTCGCCGAAACCGGCATCGCGCATCTGATCAACGCCGCTGTATCGCGGTTGTCGGGCGGCGAGTTGCAGCGCGCCCTCCTGGCGCGCGCGCTCTTGCGCAAACCCGAACTTCTGGTGCTTGACGAGCCGGTGCAGGCCGTGGACTTCATGGGCGAGGCGCGTCTGTATGAGCTGATCGCCGATATCCGCCGCCGCCACGGCTGCGGTATCCTGATGGTGAGCCATGATCTGCACATGGTGATGGCTGAGAGCGATCACGTCGTCTGCCTCAATGGCCATGTGTGCTGCGAGGGTGGCCCCAACAAGGTGCAGCAGGACCCCGAATTCGCCAAGCTGTTCGGGCCCGCTGCGGCGCGCATGATCGCCGCCTATACCCATCGCCACGATCATGATCATGACAGCCACGGCCACCACGACCACCCACATCACCGGCACTGACCGCGCGTGTTCGACATCATTACACAGCCATTCTTCCAGCGCGCGCTGCTAGCCGGGCTCGCGATTGCGTCAGTGGCTGGCCCTGTCGGCTGTTTCATCGTCTGGCGGCGCATGGCCTATTTCGGCGAGACGCTGGCCCATGCCGGCCTGTTTGGTGTCGGGCTCGGACTGCTGCTGGGCTTCAGCCTGACGCTTGGCGCGGCCGCCGCCGGAATCGCCGTCGCGTTGTTGCTGATGCTGCTCAGGAACCAGCGGGTTCTGGCCACGGACACGCTGCTCGGCATTCTGTCCCACGCCTCGCTGGCGCTGGGTATTTTCACGGTCAGCATGGTAACAGGCGCGACGGGCGATCATCTCGATCTCCTTTTCGGCGACATTCTCACGGTGAGCTGGCAGGATGTATCGGTAGTCTGGACCGGTGCCGCCGTGGTGCTGCTCGTGCTTGGCTTTCTGTGGCGCGATCTCATCGCCATGGCTGTGCACGAGGATCTGGCCCAGGCTGAGGGTGTGAAAGTGAAGCGGGTGGAGCTCGGCTTCGTGGTATTGATCGCGCTCATCACCGCGGTCGCCATGAAGATCGTCGGTCTGTTGCTCATCACCGCCCTGCTGGTCATCCCGGCGGCGGCGGCGCGCCGGCTGTCGAACAGCCCGGAGGGCATGGCGCTGGTGGCCGCGGCTATTGCCTGCGTGTCCGTGGTGCTGGGCCTGCTGCTCTCGGCCTATGCCGATGCCATTACCGGCCCGGCTATCGTCCTGTCGGCGGCGCTGCTGTTCGTCTTGACCTTGCTCCGTCCTCAGGCAAACTAGCCGCATGAGCTATTCCGCGATCAGACCCCGGCGCGCCTCGATCCCTGTTGCGGTGGGCCATGTGACGGTGGGGGGCAATGCCCCGGTCGTCGTTCAATCCATGACCAATACCGACACCGCCGATGCAGAGGGGACCGCCCGGCAGGTGGCGGCGCTGGCCCGGGCCGGCTCGGAAGTGGTGCGCATCACGGTGGACCGCGAGGAGGCCGCAAGGGCGGTGCCGTTCATCCGCGACCGACTGGACCAGATGGGTATCAACGTGCCGCTGGTGGGCGACTTTCACTACAACGGCCACACCCTGCTGAATGATCATCCCGCCTGTGCCGAGGCGCTCGCCAAATACCGCATCAACCCGGGCAATGTCGGCTTCCGCGAAAAGAAAGACCGCAATTTCGCGATGATGATCGAGACGGCGCTGCGCTTCAACCGGCCAGTGAGGATCGGCGTCAACTGGGGCTCGCTGGACCAGGCGCTGCTGACCGAGCTGATGGATCAGAATGCGCGCTCCGCCACGCCCAGGGATGTGCGCGAAGTGATGCATGAGGCGGTGGTGCAATCCGGCCTGCTCTCCGCCGCCCGCGCCGAGGAGCTGGGGCTTCCCGCGAACCGCATCCTGATTTCCGCCAAGTGTTCAGAGGTGCAGGACCTGATCGCTGTCTACCGGTCGCTTGCCGCCCGCTGCGCCTATGCGCTGCATCTGGGCCTCACTGAGGCGGGCATGGGCTCCAAGGGCATCGTTGCCTCGGCGGCGGCGCTCGCCGTGCTGCTGCAGGAGGGGATCGGCGATACGATCCGCATCTCGCTCACCCCGGAGCCCGGCGGCGACCGCACCCGCGAGGTGCTGGTGGCGCAGGAAATTCTCCAGACCATGGGCATTCGCAGCTTCGCGCCGATGGTGATCGCCTGCCCCGGCTGTGGCCGCACCACTTCGACGGTGTTCCAGGAACTGGCGCAGGACATCCAGACCTATGTGCGCGTCCGCATGCCGGACTGGCGGCGCGATTACCCTGGCTTCGAGACCCTGCAACTCGCGGTGATGGGCTGCATTGTCAACGGCCCTGGGGAATCCAAGCATGCCGACATCGGCATCTCGCTGCCCGGCACCGGCGAGCTTCCGGCGGCACCGGTGTTCATCGACGGCCGCAAGGCCATGACGCTGCGCGGCGAGAACATCTCGCAGCAGTTCAAGGGCATTGTGGAGACCTATGTGAAGGGCCGCTGGGGCGCCTAGAGCATTTTTCTTTTAGACGTCACCATATCCTGCGGCTCTGAAGTAGTTTGAGCATTCTTGTGGTTGGAAGTCCTGAAGTATGATCCCGATTCTTTGGCAGGTCGCTTCGATGGGTCTTTCCTTGGCTTTTCTCAGCAGGTGCTTGAGCTTGGCGAAGACCTGTTCGATCGGGTTCAGGTCCGGACTGTAGGGCGGCAGGAAGATGAGCCTGGCGCCTGCGGCCTTGATGGCAGCCCGCACCGCCTCGCCCTTGTG
>NZ_JBJTER010000118.1:0-1234 GCF_046093005.1 Aestuariivirga sp. | reverse complement strand
CGCGCCGTGTCGCGGGAGCGGGCGGAGGGCAGGCCGGAAGGATCCCGCATCGTGAAGGCCGCGGACGCCCAGATCGCCACCGGCATCGTCGGCGTGGCCGGGGCCGCCGCCTCCGTGGTGGCGCCCGCCGTCGAAACCGCCGAGCGCGCGAAGGATATGACCGAGCGCACCGTGGGGCTTCTCAATCTCACGGACTGGCTGCTGCCGGTGCTGCCCTGGGCCGGGGCGGCCATCTTCCTGATCGTCATCCTGCTCGCCTGGAAGGCAAAGGCGGCGCGCATCGAGGATCACCGCACGGGGAAGACGCCTTGATCGGCTTGTTCACGGCATTCTTCAGCGCCGCCTGGTCCCGCCTGTCGGGCTGGGCCGCGCTGGTCGCCGCACTCATCGCCGTCCTCGGCATTGCCTGGCTCAGGGGCCGCGCCGCCGGGAAGGCCGCCTGGGAAGCAAAGCGCCAGGCAACCCGCGACAGGGCCATCCGGCAATCAGGGGAGACAAGACATGACATTCAGAACAGCAGCGATCCTGCTCTCGATCGCCGTCTCGGCCGCTGGATGCGCGACTGACCCGCGCCTCAGGAACGACTGCGACTGGGCCCAGCCCATCCGGCCCTCCCGGCAGGATGTGCTCACCCGGCAGACCAAGGAGCAGATCCTCGCTCACAATGAAGCGGGCACCAGGCTTTGCGGGTGGCGGAGTGGTCGATAGCGCCGCACTCGAAATGCGGAATACTGGTGACCTTACGGGGGTTCGAATCCCAACCTCTCCAGCTGTTTCGATCCACGCCCCCGCGAAGGGGGCGACAGCCGCAGCAGCGACAGTAGCGAGGGTAGACCAGTTTCGATCCACGCCCCCGCGAAGGGGGCGACCGCTGACCGGCAACGGCAATATGGCTGGCGACATGTTTCGATCCACGCCCCCGCGAAGGGGGCGACTGTCTGGCCTCGGCGTTGCTGAATAGATCGCCGGTTTCGATCCACGCCCCCGCGAAGGGAGCGACGGCCGGACGCGACTTGGTGGAGGGCGAAGCAATGTTTCGATCCACGCCCCCGCGAAGGGAGCGACCCGACTGGTCCCGCATGTCGGTGATCACGGTGAAGTTTCGATCCACGCCCCCGCGAAGGGAGCGACACCATAGCGGGCGGCCTGTCATCTTCGCTGACCGGTTTCGATCCACGCCCCCGCGAAGGGAGCGACCCTTGCCGACGGAAAAAACATGGGTACGGAGTGGTTT
>NZ_JBJTER010000117.1:0-15970 GCF_046093005.1 Aestuariivirga sp. | reverse complement strand
GGCAGTGTCCAGATTCTTTCGCACATTTTTTCAAGCCACGGCGGCTTCGGTTGGGTTTTCGTCGGCCTGAAACAGAGGCCGCATGTTCATGTACCGTTTCGTTGACCACTGGGTCCCCGCTATGTGCCGCAGCCGGGCTGCTGCAAGATTGAGGCAGGATTGCCCGTCCGGGAAAGCTCCAACCACACGTGTCCGACGCCGTATCTCCCGCATGATGCGCTCCAGCGGATTGTTGGTCCTGATCTTGTGCCAGTGGATGTCAGGGAAGGCGTAATAGGCCAGGGTCTCGTGCACAGACTGTTCGACCAAGTCGGCGGCCTTGCCCATCTTCAAGAGCCTCAGTTCGGCGATGATGGCCTTCGCCTTCTCGTCGGCTGACGTGCGGCTCTCCTGGGCATGGATCGCCTTCAGCATGTGGCTCACGTCTCGTACCCTGGTTGCGGGAACATGGCTGAACACGTTGCGGTAAAAATGAACCATGCACCTCTGCCACCGGGCGTCTGGCAGATACTCGGCGGCGCTTTCCACGAGGCTGCGGCAGGCGTCGGAAATGATCAGCCTCACCCCCTTGAGGCCGCGCTCGACCAGGTGGCGGAGAAAGGCGGACCAGCCAGATTTGTCCTCCTTGGCCCCCTCGCAAATCCCCAGGATCTCCCGGAAACCCTCGGTATTGACGGCACTTGCCACCAGCAAGGAGACATTGCGGACCTCCCCCGCCCAGCTGCGCTTCATCACAATGCCGTCGAGGTACAGATAGGGATGCTCGCCCGTGATGGCACGGTTCCGCCAGACATCGATCTTGGCGTAGATCTTCTTGTTCAGGTTCGAGACCGTGGCGGGGCTCACACGGGTGCCCCACAGCGCCTCGGTGATGTCCTCCACGCGCCTGACGGATACACCGGCCAGGTACATCTCGATCAGCGATTCCTCGACAGACGCCTCTCGGCGCCGGTAGCGCTCGATGATCGCCGTTTCAAAGACCTGCCGGCGCAGCTTCGGAACCTTCAGCTTCACTTCCCCGGCCGGCGTATGCAGCGTCCGGTCATAGCTGCCGGCCCGGGTATCGACCCGGTCGGCGCTGCGCTGGTAGCGCCCAGCCCCACACAGCTCGTCCGCCTCGGCATCGAGCATCGCGTTCAGCGTCTCCTCCACCGTTCCACGGACCATCTCGCCGAGGTGGTCGCGGATCCTGGCTTCATCGATCTTGATGACTTGCCCCATCGGTCTGCCTTCGTTCTCTTCCTTCATAGCCTCTTTCCTCCTTCAATGTGAAAGAAGCCACCCGTTTTGAAAAGTGCGAAAGATTCTGTACGTTATCAATCGAAGAAAAACCGCTCTTTTGGAGAAAGCTCATGGAAATATTGTGGATTCCTATGAGCAGTTGCTTGATTGGAGACATGATTTTGCTCACGCCGGCATACGAAGGACAACAATCGAAGAAGCCAGCAGGACGCACAAACTTGGAAAGAGAGTCCTATATGCCTTCGACACTGCATTTTGCTGATGGCCTGAGCCGCGAGAACGCAAGATGCACAAGAACAGTAACGACCTGGCAGCTGCCACTAGCAGGTGTGATGGGATGGTGATTTGATCCTGCTAAATTGCAGTTTCGGCTATGGCCTTCCGTTTCGATCGACGTCAGCCTAGCCCCCACCCTTCGTCCTTCGCGACAAGGGCAGAGAAACTTGTATGTGGGACTGACAACATTCCTCGTGAGCTACCTGCATCTCGCTGACCTCAGAGCCGCCGCTCCATCTCCCAGCCTTGGTCCTACGCCTGCCGTTTCCCATGGCAGCCTTTCGCTAAAAAAGACTGCCACTGACTTCAACATCGCAAAACGTTGCCGGCGCGGTTCCCATCGTCGAGCTGGCCGCCCTCCGGGATAACTGGCAGCGCGTCGCCCAGCTGGCCGGTTCCGGCTGCTGCAGAGCTGCCGTTAGGGTCGATGCCTACGGGCTCGGAGTTGGCCCCGGTCGCCCTTGCGCTGTGGCACAATGGCTAACGTAGCTATCCCGTAGCATAATCATGTTCACCTAAACCTTCATCCCCTCCGGCCCGCGCGTAATGCCGGCTACACCGGTGCGCGCCACTTCGACGAGGCCCAGCGGCACCATCAGGGCGATGAACTGCTCCACCTTGTCGGTCTTGCCGGTGATCTCGAAGATGAAGCTTGTGGTTCCCGCGTCGATCACCCGGGCGCGGAAGGCGTCCGCGAGGCGCAGGGCTTCCACCCGCTTCTCGCCGGTGCCCGCCACCTTCACCATGGCCAGTTCGCGGGTGATGGAATTCCCTTGCACCGTCAGGTCCGCCACGGAATGCACCGGCACCAGGCGTTCGAGCTGCGATTTGATCTGCTCGATCACCGAGGGCGTGCCGCTAGTCACGATGGTGATGCGCGAGACGTGCTTTTCATGCTGGGTCTCGGACACCGTGAGCGAGTCGATATTGTAGCCGCGGCCCGAGAACAGGCCGATGACCCTGGCCAGCACGCCCGGCTCGTTATCGACGATCACCGCCAGCGCGTGGGTTTCCACCGGCGGCTTCGTGGTTTCGATGAAATAGGCGGAGCCCGAGGGCTGAAGTTGCGCGTTCATGGTCTATCTCCTCACACCAGCATCTTGCCCTTGGCGTCGATCGCCGAGCCCACTTCCTCGTCGGGCACGTCCTCGCCCATCAGCATCTCGTTATGCGCCTTGCCCGACGGGATCATCGGGAAGCAATTGGCGAGATTGGCCACCCGGCAGTCGAACAGCACCGGGCGCGGCGTGTCGATCATCTCCCTGATGGCGCCGTCGAGCTCGGCGGGCTTCGTCGCCCTGATGCCCACGCAGCCATAGGCCTCCGCCAGCTTCACGAAATCAGGGAGCGCCTCCGTGTAGGAATGCGACAGCCGGTTGCCGTGCAACAGCTGCTGCCACTGCCGCACCATGCCCATGTACTGGTTGTTGAGGATGAAGATCTTGACCGGCAGGTCATACTGGATGGCGGTGGACATCTCCTGCATGGTCATCAGCACTGAGGCATCGCCGGCGATGTCGATCACCAGCGATTTGGGATGCGCCTGCTGCACGCCCACCGCGGCGGGAAGCCCATAGCCCATGGTGCCGAGCCCGCCCGAGGTCATCCAGCGGTTCGGTTCCTCGAAGCGGTAGAACTGCGCCGCCCACATCTGGTGCTGGCCCACCTCGGTGGTGATGTAAGTGTCGCGGTGCTTGGTCAGCTCATACAGCCGCTCGATCGCATATTGCGGCATGATCACGTCCGGGTTCTTGCGGTATTTGAGGCAATCGCGCGCCCGCCAGCCGTCGATCTGCTTCCACCAGGCGTCGAGCGCCTTCTTGTCGAGCGAAAGCGACTTTGATTTCCACACGCGGATCAGGTCTTCCAGCGCGTGCGCCACGTCGGCCACCACGGGAATGTCGGCGCGCACCGTCTTGTTGATCGAGGATGGGTCGATGTCGATGTGGATCTTCTTCGAATTGGGCGAGAAGGCATTGAGCCGGCCGGTGATGCGGTCATCGAAGCGGGCACCCACATTGATCATGACGTCGCAGTCATGCATGGCCATGTTGGCTTCATACATGCCGTGCATGCCCAGCATGCCGAGCCAGTTCTTGCCGCTCGCCGGATAGGCGCCGAGCCCCATCAGCGTCGAGGTGATGGGGATGTTGGTCATCTCCACGAAATCGCGCAGAAGCTTCGAGGCCGTGGGACCCGAATTGATGACGCCGCCGCCCGTATAGAGCACCGGCCGCTTGGCGGACGCGATGAGCTCGGCCGCGGCGCGGATGGCGTTCTGGTCCGGCTTCACGCGCGGCCGGTAAGTCTTGTGCTCGATGTTCTTGGGGCCAACATAGCGGCCCTTGGCGAACTGCACGTCCTTCGGAATATCGACCACCACCGGGCCGGGGCGGCCATGGGTCGCCACATAGAAGGCCTCATGCATGATGCGGGCGAGGTCGTTCACGTCCTTCACCAGGTAATTGTGCTTGGTGCAGGGCCGGGTGATGCCCACCGTGTCGCATTCCTGGAAGGCGTCATTGCCGATGAGATGGGTGGGCACCTGGCCGGTGATGCAGACCATGGGGATCGAGTCCATCAGCGCGTCGGTGAGGCCGGTCACCGCATTGGTGGCGCCGGGGCCCGACGTGACCAGCACCACGCCACATTTGCCGGTGGAGCGGGCATAGCCTTCGGCGGCATGGGTGGCCCCCTGCTCGTGGCGGACCAGAATGTGCTTCACCTTTTCCTGCTGGAAGATCTCGTCATAGATCGGCAGCACCGCGCCGCCCGGATAGCCGAACACATGTTCGACCCCCTGATCCTGCAGCGCCTTCAGCACGATTTCCGCGCCGCTCATCTCATTCGTGGCCATGTCCAACCTCTTTCACTTTTCCGTCCCGTCACCGAAGCAACATTCAAAGGCAATAAAAAAGGCCCCCGAGGGAGCCTGTTTTCCGCGCAGCACCACCAGATCCTGGAGGCTTAAGCCTCCCCGGCGCCGCGCGGTCCTACTACGAGAATGCTGTTCATGGCGGCAGTGATTACGCGCCAATCGTGGCCCCGTCAAGAGGCTGTCCGTGCCCGGATCGAAATCCCCGCCGGCTCAGGCCTCGGCCCTGAGCGCCACATGCGCCATGGCGGCGCGGAGCGCGGCGGGCTTCACGGGCTTACGGATCAGATTCACGTCGTTGGCCAGCGCCGCGGCGGTGTGGCCCCCGGGATGGGCTTGCCGCGGCGCGGCTTGACCGCCTCCTCTCCGGCGACTAGCAGTGAGGTTTCGCAGCGTCCCCAGAGACGGGACTGAAAGTCACTTCCGGTGCGGCTGACCCAATGCGGGGCCAAGGCCGGAGCTGCCTTCCGGACCGGGCCTCGCCCGGGGACCTGCATTGAGGAAGGCAGGATCATGGCGGAAAAACTCGGTGTCATGCTGTGCGGCCACGGCAGCCGCGACACGCAGGCGGTGAAGGAATTCGCCGTTCTGGCGGACCACCTCAAGCAGCGCATGCCGCAGCACCCCGTCGAATACGGCTATCTCGAATTCGCAACGCCGATCATCCGCACCGGGCTCGACCGGCTGAAGGAGGAAGGCGTCACCCGCGTGCTCGCCGTGCCCGGCATGCTGTTCGCGGCGGGCCACGCCAAGAACGACAGTCCCTCGGTGCTCAACACCTATGCCGCCGCCAACGGCCTGCGCATCGATTACGGCAAGGAGCTCGGCATCGACCCCAAGATGATGCGCGCCGCCGCCGACCGCGTGCAGGAAGCGCTGGACCATGCGAGCCGGGACGTTCCCAAGCATGAAACCCTGCTGGTCGTGGTGGGCCGCGGCGCCTCCGACCCCGACGCCAATTCCAACGTCGCAAAGGTCACGCGGCTGTTGTGGGAAGGTTTCGGTTTCGGCTGGGCGGAGACCGCCTATTCCGGCGTCACCTTCCCGCTGGTTGAACCGGCACTCGAACACGCGGCAAGGCTTGGCTACCGGCGCATCGTGGTGTTTCCCTACTTCCTGTTCACCGGCATTCTGGTGGACCGCATCTACAGCGCCGTCGACAAGGTGGCCGAGCGCCACCCGGAACTGGAATTCCTGAAAGCGCCCTATCTCAACGATCATCCGCAGGTGATCGCCACCTTCGAGGAGCGCATTTCGCAGATCCTCACCGGCGACATCGCCATGAACTGCCAGATGTGCAAGTACCGCACCCAGGTTCTGGGCTTCGAGGCCGAGGTGGGCGCGGTGCAGGAAAGCCACCACCACCATGTGGAAGGGATCGGAACCGCCGAGGACTGCAGCTATTGCGATGGCGTGTGCAACGGCCTGTGCAAGACCATGCCGCGCAAGGTGCTGGCCGTCGACCCAGACAGGCTGCTGGGTGGCGCCCCGCACCATCACCATCATCACGGGCATGATCACGATCATGGCCATGATCATGGACATGACCATACCCATGCCCCCTACCCGCATGCCGACCATCCGCTCGGCCCCCGGAGCATGCTGAAGAAGTGACGGCCTATCTCCGCGATCCCCGCGACATTTACCGCCGCTCCTTCGAAATCATCCGGGCGGAGGCCGACGTGTCACATTTTCCCGCCGATGCGGAGCCGGTTGCGGTGCGCGTGATCCATGCCTGCGGCATGCCGGAAATCGCCGCCGACTTGCGCATTTCGGAGGGTTTCGTGGCTGCGGCGAAAGCCGCCCTCGAGGCGGGCAAGCCGATCCTCGCCGACTCGGACATGCTGCGCCACGGCCTGACCGGCGCGCCGGCCAATATCATCTGCACACTGAATGACAGCCGGACCGCCGCGCTGGCGGCGCAATCAGGCACCACCCGTTCCGCCGCGGCGGTGACGCTCTGGGGGCCTTATCTCGACGGCGCCATCGCGGTGATCGGCAACGCGCCCACCGCGCTGTTCGCGCTGCTCGAAGCCATTGACAGAGGCGCGCCGAAGCCCGCCGCCATCGTGGCATTCCCGGTGGGCTTCGTGGGCGCCGCCGAATCCAAGGCCGAACTGGTGGCGAACCCGCGCGGCATTGCCTATGCCACGCTTCTGGGGCGCCGCGGCGGCTCGGCCATGGCGGCGGCCGCCGTCAACGCGCTGACGCTGGGGGCGCAGTGACGAGGTGGCTCACCATCGTGGGCATGGGCGAGGATGGCTGGGAAGGCCTCTCCGCCCGGGCGCGGCTCGCCATCGAACAGGCGGACGCGGTGGTGGGATCATCGCGGCTGCTGGCCATGCTGCCCGCCATCACCGCCGAACGCCATGAATGGCCGCAGCCCTTCGCGGCGGTCGTTGAGCGCATCAAGCCGCTCCGTGGCCGCGCCACGGTGGTGCTGGCCACCGGCGACCCCATGAATTATGGCGTGGCGCGCAAGCTCATGGAATTCATTCCTTTCACAGAGATGGAAATCGTGCCGCATCTTTCCGCCTTCGCGCTGGCGGCGGCGCGCATGGGCTGGTCGCTTCCCGATTGCGACACGCTCACCCTGCATGGCCGCGACGCCGCGCATCTCGAGCCTTTCATCCAGCCCGCGGCGCGGCTGATTGCGCTCACCGCCGACGCCGCGACCATTGCGGAAGTTGCCCGCCGCCTGACGGGGCGCGGCTTCGGCGGAAGCGAGGTGACGGTGCTCGAAAACATGGGGGGCGCGCGCGAGCAGGTCTCCTCATTCACCGCCGCGGCGGCCCCTGCCCGCAGCTATTCCGACCTCAACACGCTGGCCATCCGCTGCGTGGCGGCGGCGGGGGCGCGCGTCCTGTCGCGGCTGGCGGGTCTTCCCGATGATGCTTTCCGCCATGACGGCCAGATGACCAAGCGCGAGGTGCGCGCCGCGACACTCGCCGCACTGAGCCCCGCCCCGGACCAGCTGTTGTGGGACGTGGGCGCTGGCTGCGGATCAATCGCTATCGAATGGATGCGCGCGGCGCGCGGCTGTGCGGCGATCGCCTTCGAAACTTCCGCCGAACGCCGCGCGATGATCGCCGCCAATGCCGATGCGCTGGGAACGCCGCGCTTGCGGGTGGTGGCCGGGGAAGCGCCCGCCAGCCTAGCGGGCCAGCCAGCGCCCGATGCCGCCTTCATCGGCGGCGGACTTGGAACGCCCGGGCTGTTCGAGACAGTGTGGGCGGCGCTGAAGCCCGGCGGCCGCCTGGCCGCCAACACGGTGACGGTGGATGGCGAAATCGCGCTGTTCGACTTGCAGGAGACGCACGGCGGCGAGGTTGTGCGCATCGAGGTTTCGCAGCTGGGCGAGGTCGGGCGGCTCCGGGCCATGAAGCCGCGCATGGCGGTGACGCAGTGGCGGACGGTGAAGCCATGGTGAGCGCGCGGGGCACGCTCTCCGGCGTCGGCGTCGGCCCCGGCGATCCGGAACTCGTGACGGTCAAGGCGATGCGGCTTATCTCACAGGCGCCGGTCATCGCCTATCTCGCCGCGGCGGGGCGCGAGTCGACCGCGCTCGCCATCGCCCGCCCCTATGTGCCGGACAGCGCGCGCCACATCGTGATCGACATGCCGATGCTGACCGAACGCGGCCCCGGCGAGAAGGCCTATGACAAGGGCGCGGCGGCGATCGCCGCCGAACTCGACCAGGGCCAGGACGTTGTGATGCTGTGCGAGGGCGATCCGTTCTTCTACGGCAGCTTCATGTATGTGTTCGAAAGGCTCAGCCCCCGCTACCGCTGCGCCGTGATCCCCGGCGTTACCGCGATGACCGCATCCGCCGCCGCACTTGGCCAGCCGCTTTCGGCGCGCAATGCGGTGGTGAAGGTGCTGCCCGCCACGCTGCCCGATGACCGGCTCCGCGACGAGCTGATGACGGCGGAAAGCGCCGCGATCATCAAGGCGGGCCGCCATTTCGGACGTGTACGGAGCATTATCCGCATGCTCGGCCTCCAGGCCCATGCCCATGTCGTCATCAAGGCGAGCCACACGGACGAGCGGATCGTGGCACTCGAGGAGGTGGAGGAAGACGCCATCCCCTATTTCTCGACGGTGCTTGTGCTGACGGGGGCGGTGACATGATGAAGCCAGTGCTGTTCGTGCTCGGCGCCTCGGCGCTGCCGCTGGCCGTGAAGCTGAAAGAGCCGCTCGGCGCCGAAATCCATACGCCCGCTTGCGTGGCGGGCGGCGACCACCGCTATGCGAAGGCCACCCAGCATCTTGGCTTTTTGTTCCAGGAAGGCCGCGCCATTATCGGGCTGTGCGCGGCGGGCATTCTGATCCGGGCGCTCAGCCCCCATCTCAAGGACAAGCGCGCCGAGCCGCCGGTCATCGCGCTGGCCGAGGACGGGTCAACGGCGGTGCCACTGCTCGGCGGCCACCATGGCGCCAATGCGCTGGCCCGCCGCATCGCCGCACTCACCGGCGGCCACGCGGCCGTGACGACGGCCAGCGAAGTGCGCTTCGGGCTGGCGCTTGACGACCCCGCACCGGGCTTCAGCCTCGCCAATCCGCGGCACATGAAAGCGGCAACCGCCGCCTTGCTCAACGGCGCCGCGTTGGCGCTCGATGGCGGGCCATCGCCGTTTCCGCAGGCCGACATTGCCGCAGGGCGTGAGGGCTTCGATGGCGTCACGCTGAAAGTGACCTCGCATGATGTGGACGGCAGCGAGCGCTTGCTCGTCTATCATCCGCGCTCGCTCATCCTGGGGCTTGGCTGCGAGCGCCACACGGAGCCCGCGGAACTGATCGGCCTCGCGGACAAGGTGATGGCCGACCACAGCCTCGCACCCGCCGCGCTGGCCGCCGTGGCCTCGCTCGACCTCAAGGAGGACGAAGCCGCGGTGCATGCCGTGGCCCGGCATTTCGGCGTGCCGGCGCGTTTCTTCACCGCCGCGGAACTGGCCAACGAAACGCCGCGGCTGCGCAACCCCTCCGGCATCGTCGCGCGGGAAGTGGGTGTTGCCGGTGTTGCCGAGGCCGCCGCCTTGGCAGCGGCGGGACCGGAGTCAATCCTGATTGCCGAAAAGACCCGCTCGGCACGCGGCACCTGCGCCATCGCCATGGCGCCGGAACCAATCCTCAGCCTGCCGGGCCGGGCGCAGGGGCGTCTCGACGTGGTGGGGATCGGCCCCGGTGCTGACATCTGGCGCACGCCGGAAGCAGTGGCTTGCCTGACGGAAGCGGAAGACTGGGTGGGCTACGGCCTCTACCTCGATCTTGTCGCCGACCTGCGAAACGGCCAGCGCGAACACCGCTTTCCGCTGGGAGCGGAGGAAGACCGCGTGCGCCACGCCATCGCACTTGCCGCGCAAGGCCATCATGTGGCGCTCATCTGCTCGGGCGATGCCGGCATCTATGCCATGGCGGCGCTGGTGCATGAGGTGCTGGCGCTCGAGCCTTCGCGCATTGCCGTCAGCGTCATGCCCGGCATCTCGGCTTTCCAGGCGGCGGCGGCGCGGGCCGGCGCCATGATCGGCCATGATTTCTGCTGCATCTCGCTCTCCGACCTGCTCACCCCGTGGGAGGCGATCGTGCGCCGCGTGCGGGCCGCCGCGGAAGCTGATTTCGTAACCGCTTTCTACAATCCGCGCTCGCTCAAGCGCCGCGGCCAGCTGGATGAGGCGCTGGCCATTCTCAGGGCCCACCGCCCCGCCGCTACGCCGGTGGTGATCGCCAGCAACCTTGGCCGCCCGGAAGAAAAGGTGACGATCCTGCCGCTTGCCGAGGTCGATGCCGCGGCGATCGACATGCTGACGCTGGTGATGGTGGGTTCATCGCAATCCAGCGCCTACCGCCGCGGCGACGGCCGCACCTACGCCTATACGCCGCGCGGCTATGCCAAAAAAAGAGAGGCAGCGGAATGACCGTTCACTTCATCGGCGCCGGACCCGGCGCGCCGGACCTGATCACGCTGCGCGGATTGCGGCTCATCCAGTCCTGCCCGGTGTGCCTCTATGCCGGCTCGCTGGTGCCCGAAGAGATCGTCAAGGCCGCGCCGCCCGGCGCCGTGGTGCGCGATACCGCCCCGATGACGCTCCACGAGATCATCACCGAGATCGCCGCGGCGCATGCGAAAGGCCAGGTCGTGGCGCGCGTGCATTCAGGCGATCCCTCGCTTTATGGGGCCATCGCCGAACAGATGCGGCGGCTGGACAGGCTCGGCATCGCCTATGACGTGACGCCCGGCGTGCCCGCCTACGCGGCGGCCGCCGCCGAGCTCAAGGCCGAATTCACGCTTCCCGAAATCGCCCAGACGGTGATCCTCACCCGCACCGCCATGCAGGCCTCCGCCATGCCGCCCGGCGAAACGCTCGAAGAGCTGGGCCGCTCCCGCGCCACGCTGGCGATCCATCTGTCGATCCGCAACCTCGCCTATGTGGAAAGGGCGCTCACCCCGCATTACGGCGCCGATTGCCCGGTGATCGTCGCCTACCGCATCACCTGGCCGGACCAGGCGATCATCCGCGGCACGCTCTCAACAATCGCCGCCAAGGTGCGCGCCGCAAAGCTCACGCGGACCGCGCTGATCCTGGTGGGGCCGGTTCTGGGCGCACAGGATTTCCGCGACTCCGCGCTCTATGACGCCCAGCACGAACATGTGCTGCGGAACAGGAAGACGGCGCATGCCGAGGCCTCCGCCGCTCCTGGTGCGAAGCCGAAGGACGCTGTTCGCTGAGCCAGGGCGCCTGAACCCCTCAGTCTCAATCAGGCCGGCTCTTGTCCTATAGCGGAATGTTGTCGTGCTTCTTCCACGGATTGGCCAATTCCTTGTGGCGCAGCATGTTGAGGGCGCGCGCCACCCTCTTCCTCGTCGAATGCGGCATGATGACTTCGTCCAGATAGCCGCGCTCTGCGGCGACGAAGGGATTGGCGAAACGCGCCTCGTAATCCTTGATGCGCGACTGGATTTCCGGCGTATCGCCCAGTTCGGCGCGGTAGATGATCTCGGCCGCGCCTTTGGACCCCATCACCGCGATCTCGGCGGTGGGCCAGGCATAATTGACGTCGCCGCGCAGATGTTTCGAGGCCATCACCACATAGGCCCCGCCATAGGCCTTGCGGGTGATGACGGTGATCTTCGGCACGGTGGCCTCGGCATAGGCGAACAGCAGCTTCGCCCCATGCTTGATCAGGCCGCCATATTCCTGCGCCGTGCCGGGCAGGAAGCCCGGCACATCCACCAGCGTCACGATCGGAATGTTGAAGCAATCGCAGAACCTCACGAAGCGGGCACCCTTGCGGCCGGCATCGCTGTCGAGCACACCCGCCAGCACCATCGGCTGGTTGGCGACGATCCCCACCGTGCGGCCATTGATGCGCGCGAAGCCAGTGACGATGTTGCGGGCATGCGCCTCCTGGATTTCGAAGAAATCGCCCTCGTCCGCAAGCTTGATGATCAGTTCCTTCATGTCATAGGGCTGGTTGGGGTTGGCGGGGATCAGCGTGTCGAGCGATGGCTCGAGCCGCGCGCCGGAATCGAAGCTCGGCAATTCGGGAAGTGCGGCGGTGTTGGAGGACGGCAGGAAATCGATCAACCGGCGCATCTGCAACAGCGCCTCGACGTCGTTCTCGAAGGCCTTGTCGGCGATCGAGGATTTGGTGGTGTGGACGGAAGCCCCGCCAAGCTCTTCCGCCGTCACCGTCTCATTGGTCACCGTCTTCACCACGTCGGGGCCGGTCACGAACATGTAGCTCGTGTCGCGCACCATGAAGATGAAATCGGTCATCGCCGGAGAATAGACATCGCCGCCGGCGCAAGGCCCCATGATCACCGAAATCTGCGGAATAACCCCCGAGGACAGCACATTGCGCTGGAACACCTCGCCATAGCCGCCCAACGCGTTGACGCCCTCCTGAATGCGCGCGCCGCCGGCATCGAACAGGCCGACGATTGGCGCGCGGTTCTGCAGCGCCATATCCTGGATCTTGGTGATCTTGCGGGCATGCGCCTCCGACAGCGAGCCGCCGAACACGGTGAAGTCCTTGGCGAAGACATAGACCACGCGGCCATTAACGGTGCCCCAGCCGGTGACCACGCCGTCGCCGGGCAGCTTCCGCGCCTCCATGCCGAAATCGGTGCAACGGTGCTCGACGAACATGTCGAACTCCTCAAACGAGCCCTCGTCGAGCAGAAGCGCGATCCGCTCGCGCGCCGTGAGCTTGCCCTTGGCATGCTGCGCCGCCACCCGCTTCCCGCCGCCGCCGGCCCGGGCCTGCGCGCGCCGGGCCTCGAGCGCTTCCAAGATGTCCTGCATGGGTCTGCTCCCTCGTTTTCGAGCCGGTGTTAGGGCCGGGCGGCGGCACCGTCAAATCCGCCGAAAGGCTGACGGCGGCGGACCCGCCTGCTTCAAGCGGGCAGCCCGAGAAAGTACGGCAGGTGAAAGCCCATCTTCGCATAGGCGGGAAGCGCGTCTTCCGCCTCCTGCCGCGCGGACGTGAGCAGCACGGCATTATGCGGCGGCACTGGCTTCGCCGCCGCGGCGAGCGCCGCGCCGCCCAGCACATCGGCCCCCCGCCGGGCGATGGCGGGGGCCGGATCGATATAGCGCACCACCCAGGGCTCGGCCCTGGCGAGTTCGTCAACCAGCAGCGGATAATGCGTGCAGCCAAGCACCACCACATCGGTGCGCTTGCCCTCCGCTTGGGTGAACACCGGGGCAATTTCCGCCCTGAGTTCGTCAATGTCCGCGGCCACACCCTTGAGTTTCAGCTCGGCGATCTCAGCCAGACGCGGCGCGCCATGAAGGTTCACGGTGCAGTGGGCGGCGAAGCTCTGGATCAGGCCATGGGTGTATTCGCGCCGCACCGTGCCCGGCGTCGCCAGCACGCCGACGATTCCCGACTTGCTCTGTGCCGCGGCTGGCTTGATCGCCGGAACGGTGCCGACGAACGGCACCTTGAAGGTCTCGCGCAGCCGCGCGAGCGCGATCGTGGAGGCGGTGTTGCAGGCGATCACCGCGATGTCTGGCTGCACCTCTTCGATAAGCCGCCGCATCACCATGACAATGCGGTCGACCAGCGCCGCCTCTTCCCAGGCGCCATAGGGAAAGGCGGCGTTGTCCGCGGCATAGACCAGATGCGCGAAAGGCAGCTCATGGCGCACGGCGCGCGCCACGGTGAGCCCGCCCATGCCGGAATCGAACAGCAGGACGCGGCCGGTGCTCATCCCTCGCCTTTCTCCCTGGCCTCGCGGCGGCGCTCATGCATGCGGGTGAGCGAGGAGACGATGCCGCGCAGCGAGCGCACTTCCTGCTCCGTCAGTTCGGCGCGCGCGAACAGGTTGCGGATGTTGCGCAGCATGCCGGGCTTCTTGTCATCCGTCTTGAAGAAGCCGGCGGCGTCGAGTTCGGCCTCCAGATGGCCGAGGAAGCCGTAGAGCTCTTCCTTGGTGGCGGGTCTGGTGTCGGGCGTCTGCAGGCCGGGGCCGGCGAGTGCGGGAAGCTCCGGCGTCTGCTGGCCCAGCGTTTCCGCCTGGTCCTTGTACCATTCATAGCCGACGAGCAGCACCGCCTGCGCGATGTTGAGCGAGGCAAAGGCCGGGTTCACCGGCGCCGTCACGATCACGTCGGCGAGCGAGATCTCGTCATTGGTGAGGCCGGTGCGCTCGCGCCCGAACAGGATGGCGAGGTTCTCGCCGCGGGCGATGCGGGCGCGCATGTCATGGCCCGCCTGTTCAGGCGTGATCACTTCCTTCACCATGCCGCGCGGACGCGCCGTGGTTGCATAGACATAATGCGTGTCCTTCAGCGCTTCTTCGAGGGTTGCGTGGACAGTGGCGTTCTCGATGATCCAGTTTGCGCCGGAAGACGAGGTGAGCGCCTTTTCATTGGGCCAGCCATCCCG
This sequence comes from Aestuariivirga sp., assembly GCF_046093005.1. GTDB lineage: Bacteria > Pseudomonadota > Alphaproteobacteria > Rhizobiales > Aestuariivirgaceae > Aestuariivirga. Next base: position 1,683 of record NZ_JBJTER010000117.1, on the reverse strand, counting down.
CGGGTCGACGAGGCGCAGCGCGTGAAGGCCGAAATTGGCCATGGCGCGCGCCGCCGTGCCGATGTTCTCGCCCAGCTGCGGGTTCACCAGCACCGTGATGGGTGCTGGCCCAAGCTGCTGATTCCTGGTCTTGTCGGTTCCTGCCATGGCGGCAGGCAATAGCGGCGCGGGCCGGTTCCGTCCAGCCTTCGACTTCCGGAGCATTTGCCGCCCGGCGGGGGGACTGCTATAGGCGGCGCGCAACATCATCAGGCGTTTGAAACGGAAGGCTTTTCCCCATGGCGAAGATCAAGGTCCAGAACCCTGTCGTCGAGCTCGACGGCGACGAGATGACCCGCATCATCTGGGACCTCATCAAGAAGAAGCTGATCCTGCCCTATCTCGACATCGACCTGCATTATTACGACCTCTCGGTCGAGTACCGCGACAAGACCAATGACCAGGTGACCGTCGACGCCGCCAACGCGATCAAGAAATATGGCGTCGGCGTCAAATGCGCCACCATCACGCCCGACGAGGCGCGGGTGAAGGAATTCGGCCTCAAACAGATGTGGAAGTCGCCCAACGGCACCATCCGCAACATCCTGGGCGGCGTCATCTTCCGCGAGCCGATCATCTGCCGCAACGTGCCGCGCCTGGTGCCGGGCTGGACGCAGCCCATCATCATCGGCCGCCATGCCTTCGGCGACCAGTACCGCGCCACCGACTTCACCTTCCCCGGCAAGGGCACGCTGACCATCAAGTTCGTGGGCGAAGACGGCACGGTGATCGAAAAGGAAGTGTTCAAGTCGCCGGGCGCTGGCGTCGCCATGGCGATGTATAATCTCGACGAGTCGATCCGCGAATTCGCGCGCGCCTCCTTCAACTATGGGCTGATGCGCAACTATCCGGTTTATCTGTCGACCAAGAACACCATCCTCAAGGCCTATGACGGCCGCTTCAAGGATATCTTCCAGGAGATTTTCGACGCCGAGTTCAAGGCCACGTTCGACGGGAAGGGCCTGACCTATGAGCACCGGCTGATCGACGACATGGTGGCCTCCGCGCTGAAATGGACCGGCGGCTATGTCTGGGCCTGCAAGAACTATGACGGCGACGTGCAGTCCGACACGGTGGCGCAGGGCTTCGGGTCGCTCGGCCTGATGACCTCGGTGTTGATGACGCCCGACGGCAAGACGGTGGAAGCCGAGGCCGCGCATGGCACCGTTACCCGCCATTACCGCCTGCACCAGCAGGGCAAGCAGACCTCGACCAACTCCGCCGCCTCGATCTTCGCCTGGACCGGCGGCCTCAAGCACCGCGCCAAGCTCGACGGCAACACCGCGCTCCGGAACTTCGCGGAAACCCTCGAGAAGGCGGTGGTGGACACCATCGAGTCCGGCCAGATGACCAAGGATCTCGCGGTGCTGGTCGGCCCCGATCAGGGCTGGCTCTCCACCGAGGGCTACCTCGACGCGGTGGACGCGCGGCTCAAGGCGGCGATGACGGCGCACGGGTAGTTCCCCCGCCGCCGCAACGGCGGTAAACTGCCGGCCATGACGGGCGGCGCCACGATGGCCGGCTTCTGCCGCGATTGCTACGCCCCCGCGCGGGCGGCGGACCGGCGCTGCCCGTCATGGCCGGCAGTTTACCGCCGTTGCGGCGGCGGGGGAACTACCCGTGCGCCGTCAGCGCCGCCTTGAG
>NZ_JBJTER010000116.1:0-10604 GCF_046093005.1 Aestuariivirga sp. | reverse complement strand
CTGATAGTATTGTCGAATTTGCCGCCTGTCCGAGGATTCATGCCTTCGTATTCCCACGATTAAGACGCCTGCCTGAAAGCCTGTCAATGACAATTCCGGCCACGGCCCGCCCTATTCCGTCACGGCAGACTGTTCTTCACTCGGCCATGAGACAGGGTTCGAAGCGGCGCTCAGCCTGCAAGATAGCGCTTGAGCGTCGCGACGGTCCCTTCCGATGACAGGTGCTTGAGCGCGGCGGCGAAACTGTCACGGAACGTCGCCGAACGCCCGGTCTCGCCATAGACGTCTTCCATTTCGAGCCACAGGCCGGGATTGTCCTTCGCCGCCCTGGCGCGCGGCTGCAGCCGCTCCCAGTTGGGGTCATTGGGCTCGATCGCCTTGCCGCTGTCCGTCACGCCGGCACAGTAGCGGCACCACAGCGCCGATTCGAGCGCCAGGCCGTCAACGCTGCGGCCTGCGGCCAGACGATCCCTGATCTGCGGCACGATGAATTTCGGCTGCCGGTTGGAACCATCGAGGCACAGCCGGCGGATGGTGTCGCCAATCTTCGGGTTGAGGAAGCGGCGGACGATGAGATCATAGTAAACGTTGAGATCGGTGTCCGGCACCGGCGCCACCGTCGGGATCACTTCCTCGCGCTCCACCTTGTCGAGGAAGGCGCGGATCAGCGGATGTTCCATCGACTCATGCACGAAATGAATGTCGAGCAAGCCTCCCGGATAGGCGATGATCGCGTGGCCGCCGTTGAGAATGCGGATCTTCATGTTCTCATAAGGCGTCACATCGGGCACGAACTGCACGCCCACCTTCTCCAGCGCCGGGCGGCCCATGGTGAAGCGGTCCTCGATCACCCATTGCTTGAACTCCTCGCAGAACACCGGCCAGGCATCTTCGATGCCGAAGACATCCGACGTGATGCGCCGCTCGCGCTCTGAGGTGGCGGGCGTGATGCGGTCCACCATGGCGTTGGGGAAGGCGACATTCGCCGTCACCCATTGCGCGAGTTCGGGGTCAAACAGCCGCGCGAGGCCGGCCACCGCGTTACGGGTGACGGCGCCATTGTGCGGAACGTTATCGCAGGACATCACCGTGTACGGCGGAACTCCCCTGGCGCGGCGCAGCGAAAGGCCGCGCAGGATGAGGCCGAAGGCGCTGGTGGGGTTTTCCGGATTCTCCGCGTCACGGCGGATGGCGGGATGATGGGGGTCGAAGGCCTGGGTGGCCGGATCGATCATGTAGCCGCCCTCGGTGACGGTGAGCGACACGATGCGCGTGGCCGGATCGGCAAGCCGCGCCAGCAGGGCGGCGTGGTTGGCGGGCGGAACGAAATCCACCATGGCGCCTGTCACGCGGGCCGCGCTCGCGTCATTGTCCTGCTCCACCACGGTGGTGAGGTAGTCCTGGCCGGCCAGCGCCTGGCGCATTTTCTCATCGCCCGGCATCACGCCGGCGCCGATGATCGCCCAGTCATGGCCCTCGCCGCGGCTGAACAGGTCATCGAGATAGACGGCCAGATGGGCGCGGTGAAAATTGCCGACGCCAATGTGAACGATCCCCGGCGAGAGCTGCTCGCGCCGGTAGGCGGGCACCGTTGCCCGGGCCGAAATCTCCGGGAGATTGGCAAGCGAAAGCCTGGTCATGACATCCACTGCCCGCCATCGACATTGTAGGTCTGGGCCACCACATAATCGCTTTCCGCCGACGCGAGGAAGATGGCGCAGCCGACATGGTCCTCCGGCTTGCCCATGCGCCCGAACGGCACGCCCTCACCCACCAGACGCTTCTTCTCGCCCAGCGGGCGGCCCTCGTATTTGGCGAACAGGCTGTCGACATGGTCCCACATCGGGGTGTCGACCACGCCGGGGGAAATGCCGTTGACGTTGATGCCATGCTTGATCAGCGCCAGGCCCGCCGACTGGGTGAGCGAAATCACCGCCGCCTTGGACGCGCAATAGACCGCCACCAGGGGCTCGCCGCGGCGTCCCGCCTGCGAGGCGAAGTTGATGATCTTGCCGCCCTTGCCGGGCCGCTTCATGCTCTCGGAAACCTCCTGAAGCATGAACAACAGGCCCTTCACATTCACATCGAAAATGACGTCGTAGCTCTGCTGGGTGATCTCGCCCCAGGGGGCCATGTCGAACACCGCCGCATTGTTGACGAGAATGCCGATGCCGCCCATGCGCCGCTCGGCTTCCGCCACGCAGGCGCGGATGGACTCGATCTTGGTCACGTCCAGCGCCAGCGCAAAAGCGCCGTTGCCGATGCGCGCCGCGGTTTCTTCGGCCGCCGCAAGCCCGATGTCGGCGACGCAGACGCGCGCCCCTTCCCTGGCATAGCCCTCGGCGATGGCGGCTCCGATGCCGCGCGCCCCGCCAGTGATGATCGCCGTCTTCCCTTGAAGCCGCATTACGCCATGACCTTTCCGTTGTGATCGAATCTATGGATGCTGGCGGGGTCCGGCGCGAGGCTCACGGCATCGCCCGGCCGGCCCGCGAACCCTCCCGCCGCCCTGACCGTGAGCCGGCCTGCCTCGCCCGCCGAAACATGCAGGAAGGAGTCAGCGCCCAGATGCTCAACGAGTTCGATGGTGCCCTGCCACGGGCCGCTGCCCAGCGCGATGTGCTCCGGCCTCACGCCGATCGTGTGGGCGTTGAACCGCGCCGCGGCGGCCCCGGACACAAAATTCATGCGCGGCGAGCCGATGAAGCCCGCCACGAACAGCGAGCGGGGATGATGATAGAGTTCAAGCGGGGTGCCCACCTGCTCGATGACGCCACGGTTCAACACCACGATACGGTCAGCCATGGTCATGGCCTCGACCTGGTCATGGGTCACATAGACCATGGTGGCGCGGAGATCGCGGTGCAGCTGCATGATCTCGACGCGCATGTTGACGCGCAGCGCCGCATCGAGGTTGGACAGCGGCTCGTCGAACAGGAACGCCTTGGGCTGGCGCACGATGGCCCGGCCGATGGCGACGCGCTGGCGCTGGCCGCCGGAGAGCTGGCGCGGCTTGCGGTCAAGATATTCGGTGAGGTTCAGCGTCTCGGCGGCCTTCGCCACCTTGGCGTCGATCTCCGCCCTCGGCAGGCCGGCCATCTTGAGGCCGAAGCCGATGTTGTTCCTGACACTCATATGCGGATAGAGCGCATAGGACTGGAACACCATGGACAGGCCGCGCCGGGCGGGCGGCGTATCGGAGACATCCTCGCCATCGATCAGAATCTGGCCTGCTGTCAAATCCTCGAGCCCGGCGATCAGCCGCAGCAGCGTCGATTTTCCGCAGCCCGAGGGCCCCACGAAAACCACGAACTCGCCGTTGGCGATGTCAAGATCGGCGCCGGGGATGATCACCGCGTCGCCAAATTGCTTGCGCACATTCCTGAGACTGATGGTGCCCATCTATTTCACAGCTCCGAAGGTAAGGCCGCGCACCAGCTGCTTCTGGGCGAACCAGCCGAGCACGAGGATGGGCGCGATCGCCATGGTCGAGGCCGCCGAAAGCTTGGCCCAGAACAGCCCTTCCGGCGAGGAATAGGAGGCGATGAACTGGGTGAGCGGTGCTGCGTCCTTAGTGGTGAGGCTCAGGGTCCAGAAGGCTTCGTTCCAGGCGAGGATGATGTTGAGCAGCAAGGTGGACGCGATTCCCGGCACCGCCATGGGGGCAAGCACATAGAGCAACTCCTTGATGGCCGGCGCGCCGTCCATGCGCGCCGCTTCCAGGATCTCGGACGGGATTTCCTTAAAGTAAGTGTAGAGCATCCACACCACGATCGGCAGGTTCATCAGCATCAGCACCGCGATGATGCCGCCCCGCGTATCGAGCAGGCCCAGATCGCGGAAGATCAGATAGAGCGGCAGCAGTGCCCCCACCGGCGGCATCATCTTGGTTGAGAGCATCCACATCAGCAGGTCCTTGGTGCGCTTTCCCGGCGCGAAGGCCATGGCCCAGGCGGCGGGCACCGCGATCACCAGCGCCGCCAGCGTCGAGCCCAGAGACAGCACGATCGAGTTCATCGCGAACTTGAGATAGTTCGAGCGCTCCTGCACGACGGCGTAGTTCTCCAGTGTCCAGTCGAAGAAGATGAAGCGCGGCGGCAGCTCGATGGCCTGACCCTCGGTCTTGAAGCTGGTGAGTATGGTCCAAAGAACGGGAAAGAAAATGACGAAGGCAATCGCCCAGGCCAGGGCGGAGAAGATCACGCGGCGGCGGATGGGAACAGCTCGTGCCATGGCGGTCAGCGCTCCAGGTTCCGGCCGATCATGCGCATCAGGAAAAAGGCCACGATATTGGCCAGCACGATCGCCACGATGCCGCCTGCCGAGGCCCCGCCCACGTCATTGGCGATGAGTCCGTAGTGATAGACGAGGTAGGGCAGATTGCCGGCGCGTCCGCCGGAGCCGGTCACGTAGATTTCGGCGAATACGTTGAGCAGGAAGATGGTCTCGATGAGGATCACCACGGTGATCGGGCGCGCCAGATGCGGCAGGATCATGTACCAGAAGAAGGAAAGCGGCGGCGTGCCGTCCATCTGTGCCGCCTCGCGCTGCTCCTCGTCGAAGGACTGGAGTGCCGTGAGCAGGATCAGCGTGGCGAAGGGCAGCCATTGCCAGGCCACCATGATGACGATCGCCGTCATCGGGTAATGCGCGAACCAGTCCACGGCGCCGAGACCCAGCGACTTGGTGATCCAGGCGAGAAAGCCCGACACCGGGTTCATCATCATGTTCTTCCACACCAGTGCTGACACGGTGGGCATGACGAAGAACGGCGCGATGATCATCAGCCGCACCACATTGCGGCCGAAGATCGCCTGATCGAGCAGAATGGCCAGCAGAATGCCGCCGCCGACGCTGATCAACAACACGAGGCCGACCAGCACCAGAGAGTTGGTCATCGCCGAGAAGAAGGCGGGATCGGTGAGAAAGTAGTAATAGTTGCTGGTGCCGGCGATGCAGCGGTTGGCGGCGTCGAAGAGTTGCGCCGGATCGAGCAGCGAGCAGGCCGGATTGGGATCGAGCAGATTATAGCGGAGGACGGAGAACCACAGGGTCATCGCCAGGGGCACGATCATCCACAAGAGCAGCGCGATGACCGATGGCGCAACGGCGATCCTGCCCACTGCGCGCATGTGCTGCGTTGCCATTGACGGAACCCCGGAGAACTGTGGTTGGAGAATGGCAGTGAATGAGGCTGCCCGGCAGAAAGCGCCGGGCAGCCGGTTTTGAGAAAGGACGGATTACTTGATGTAGCCGGCCTTGGTCATTTCGCGGGTGGTCACGTCCTGGGCTTCGGCCAGGGCCTGATCCGCCGTCTTCTCGCCGGCGAGTGCGGCGGAGAAGATCTGGCCCACCGTGGTGGCGATGCCAGCGAATTCGGGGATGGCCACGAACTGCACGCCGACATAGGGCACGGGCTTGACGGTCGGGTTGGTCGGGTCAGCCGAGTTGATCGAGTCCAGGGTCATCTTGGCGAACGGAACCTTGGCGTATTCCGGATTCGCATAGAGCGACTTGCGGGTTCCCGGCGGCACGTTGGCCCAGCCTTCCTTGGAGGCGACGAGCTCGGTGTAGGCCTTCGAAGTGGCCCAGGCGATGAACTTCTGCGCGGCCTCTTCCTTCTGGGTGCCGGCCGGAATGGCGAGCGACCAGGCCCACAGCCAGTTGCCACGCTTGCCGAGGCCGTTGTCCGGCGCCAGCGCGAAGCCCACCTTGTCGGCGACCGTCGAGTCCTTCGGGTTGGTCACGAAGGAGGCGGCCACCGTGGCGTCGATCCACATGCCGCACTTGCCGGCGTTGAACAGCGCCAGGTTCTCGTTGAAGCCATTCGAGGACGCGCCCGGAGGGCCGTCGGACTTCATGAGGTCGAGATAGAAGTTCAGCGTGTCCTTCCACTCCTGGGTGTCGAACTGGGGCTTCCAGTTCTCGTCGAACCAGCGCGCGCCGAAGGAGTTCGAGGTGGCCGTGATGAAGGCCATGTTCTCGCCCCAGCCGGCCTTGCCGCGCAGGCAGACGCCGTAGATTTCCTTGTCCTTGTTGGTGATCTTGCCGGCAATGCGCTTGATGTCGGCCCAGGTCGGGGCTTCCGGCATCTTCTCGCCCGCCGCCTCGACGAGGTCGGTGCGGTACATCACCATGGAGCTTTCGCCATAGAACGGCGAAGCCATCAGCTTGCCGTCAACGGTGAGGCCGCCGGCAATGGCGGGCAGCAGGTCCGCCGGGTCGTCGATCATGGTGAGCGGCAGCAGCCAGCCCTTCTTGCCCCAGATCGGGGTTTCATAGGTGCCGATGGTGAGCACGTCGAACTGCCCGCCCTTGGTGGCGATGTCGGTCGTCACCTTCTCGCGCAGCACGTTTTCCTCGAGCGTCACCCACTCGAGCTTGATGTCGGGGTTCTTGGAGGTGAAGTCCTCCGTGAGACCCTGCATGCGGATCATGTCGCCGTTGTTGACGGTGGCAATGGTCAGCGTGGTTTCGGAAAGCGCCGTGGTGGCCATGGCGCCGAGCATCAGGGCGCCGAGCGCGCCCTTGGCGAAGAAATTCATGAATACCTCCCAATTGCAGGAGTTGGGCTTTTGCCAACACCGCGGGCATATATTCGCCTTTTACGTAACCCTCTGTCAACTGCGATTTGTAACCGGGCGCCGGAAGGTGGAAATCACCCCCCTACCGCAGCAGCAGTTCGGCCATGATCTCATTGGTGATGAGGCCGTTGATCAGCTGGCCGCGCAGCGCGCCCTGCACCGATTTGAGGCGTGGCCTCGCCATGGCAACCCCGATCACCTTGCGGGCCGCCGGCTTGTCCAGGGGAACGCTCAGCACCCGGTCATTGATGAGGCCTTCGATCAGCCGGCCCTCCTGGTCGAAGGCCCAGCCGGTGATTTCGCCCACCGCGCCGGCCCGCATCAGCGAGCGGATTTCATCGGGCCGCACGAACCCGTCGCGCAGCAGCGCCGCTCCCTCGTCAACCGTGCCGACGCCGACGAAGGTGACATCCGCCTGGCGGGCGAGATCGAGCACGTTGCGCAAGGTCTTCTGGCCGAGCAGCAGGGTCTTCTCATGCACGGTGGTGGCGATCACCGGCAGCGGCATCGGGTAATGCGCGGCCTTGACCCGGTCGCCGATGCGGCTCACCACATCGAACAGCGAGGCCGAGCCATCGGGCGCGATGTTGCCGACCAGCGACACGATCTTGTGTTGCGGGCAATCCATCGGGCTCACCTGTTCGACCATGGCGCGCAGCATGCGGCCCGTGCCCATGGCGACGATCACCGGATGGGCCGACACGAGATAGCGCTCGAGCTCAGCCGCGGCGGCCTCCGCAACCCCGACGGTTTCGGAAGTGGAGGACGGATCGGCGGGCACCACCTCGCACATCGTGAGCCCGAACGCCGCGCACAGCCTCTCGGCCAGTTCGATGCAGCGGCCGATCGGGTGATCGAGCCTTACCTTGATCAGCTTCTCGCTCACCGCCAGCGACACCAGGCGCTGCGCGGTCTGCCGTGACACGCCCAGCTTGCGCGCGATCTCGTCCTGGGTGTTGCCGGCGATGTAATAGAGCCAGCCGGCCCGGGCGGCGTCGTCAAGCCGGTGGTGTTCGCTGTCGGTCTTGCGGGTCACGTCAGTCGTCCGTCCTCGGATTGGCCGCTAGATAGCCGCCCTGCCCCGTTGCGGCAAAGGCCCAATTCAGCGAGCGCCTCGCCAAGCCCGGCCATGCTGGCCACCGCGCGGTGCGGAACCACATCCTCCGGCAGCCGATAGCCGGCCGCGACATGCGCGCCGCCGGCGAAGTGCCAGGCCGTCATGCCGGCCGCGAATGCCCCGCGCAGGCCCATTTCACTGTCCTCGATCACCACGCTGCGGCTGGCCGCCACGCCCATGCGGCGGGCGGCATGCAGGAACAGATCCGGCGCCGGCTTGCCGCGCTCGACTTCGGAGGCGGTGAAACTCAGCCCCGTGAAGAAGGGCGCAAGACCGGTGACGCCGAGGGTCACCGCGAGCCGCTCAGGGCTGCTGCTGGTGGCGAGGCAATAGCGGCAGGAAAGCGTGCGCAGGAGTTCTGTTACGCCAGCCATCGGTTTGAGCTCCGCCCGCATCTGCCGCAGCAAGCGCTCGCGGTAGGTCTGCTGAAAGCCGTCTGGCAGCGGGCGGCCGTAGCGGCGCTCCACCTGGGCCGCGGCATTGGCGAAACTGCGGCCCAGGAAATCGGCGCGGAAAATCTCCGGCGTGATCGGCAGGCCATGTTCCGCCATCAGCGCCATCAGCACCCCGGCGCTCAGCATCTCGCTGTCGACGAGCACGCCATCGCAATCGAAGATCACCAGGTCGAAGGCGGGCATGGGGCGGGTGAGGTGCGCTCTGGCCATGGCGCCCTTTCTTGGCAGAGGCGCGGCGGCGCATCAAGCGCAGCGGCTTCCGCCAGGAGGCCGGATGCGCTATTGAGAACTCCGCGGCGGCGTCGAGCCGCCCGGCTGGCGAAGGAGCCCGGATCATGCGCAGTTTTCAGGAAGGCGCCACCATGCAGGTGGCGGTGATCGTGCGGGACATCGCGGCGGCGCTGAAAAAGCACTGGGACGTTTGCCGCATCGGGCCCTGGGACATTTATGACTTCAGCCCCGCCACCGTGCAGGATTTCGTCTATCGCGGGCGCCCGGCCACCCACAGCTGCATCATCGCCGTCGCCTGGTCGGGCGATACCCAGCTCGAACTGATCCAGCCGGTGTCCGGCTATTCGATCTATGACGAGTTCCTCGAAAAACATGGCGAGGGCCTTCACCACATCAAGCTCTATTACAGGGATTGCGCTCAGGCGGTGGCCAGCTATGCGGCGCGCGGCTACCCGGTGATCCAGTCGGGCCGTTTCGGCGAGGACCTGCACTATTACCTCGATACCGAAAAGGATTTTGGCTACATCCTGGAACTCGGCAATGCCGGCCAATGCCCGCCGGCGCATCGGCGCTATCCCGCCTGACCCGCCTGGGCCGGCGGCGGCTCCAGGCGACATAACCGAATTTCCTTCTCCCGCCCCCTTGACGGAGCGCGCGCTCGCTCCTATCTCCCCCGATAGCTGCTGGCACTCGGTCTGACTGAGTGCTAACAGGCCGATCCCTCCAGCCGGAGCGGGTCTGTTTCAAAACCTCAAATCGTCAGATATATCGAGGAGTTAGACCATGAAGTTCCGTCCGTTGCACGACCGCGTCGTCGTCAAGCGCGTCGAAGAGGACACCAAGACCAAGGGTGGCATCATCATTCCGGACACCGCCCAGGAGAAGCCGATGCAGGGCGAAATCATCGCCGTGGGCCCCGGCGGCCGTGACGAGACCGGCAAGCTGATCCCCATCGACGTCAAGGCCGGCGACATCGTGCTGTTCGGCAAGTGGTCGGGCACCGAGGTCAAGATCGAGGGCGTCGAGTACCTGATCATGAAGGAGAGCGACATCATGGGCGTTCTCGAGGGCAAGCCGGCCTCCAAGAAGGCCGCCTGAACCACCCCTATCAACTCACATCTTAAGTACTGAGGAGTAGCAACATGGCTGCTAAAGAAGTCCGTTTTTCCGCCGATGCCCGTGAGCGCATGCTGCGCGGCGTCGACATCCTCGCCAATGCGGTGAAGGTGACGCTCGGTCCCAAGGGCCGCAACGTCGTGATCGAGAAGAGCTTCGGCGCCCCGCGCACCACCAAGGACGGCGTGACCGTCGCCAAGGAAGTGGAGCTCGAGGACAAGTTCGAGAACATGGGCGCCCAGATGGTGCGCGAAGTGGCCTCGAAGACCAACGACCTCGCCGGCGACGGCACCACCACCGCCACCGTGCTGACCCAGGCCATCGTGCGCGAAGGCGCCAAGAACGTGGCCGCCGGCATGAACCCGATGGACCTGAAGCGCGGCGTCGACATGGCCGTCGCGGTGGCCATCGAGGACATCAAGAAGCGCGCCAAGAAGATCAAGGGCTCCGCCGAAGTGGCCCAGGTCGGCACCATCTCCGCCAATGGCGAGAAGGCGATCGGCGACATGATCGCCGAGGCCATGCAGAAGGTGGGCAATGAGGGCGTGATCACGGTTGAGGAAGCCAAGACCGCCGAGACCGAACTCGACGTCGTCGAAGGCATGCAGTTCGACCGCGGCTATCTCTCGCCCTACTTCATCACCAATGCCGACAAGATGATCGCCGAGCTCGACGAGGCCTACATCCTGCTGCACGAGAAGAAGCTCTCCTCGCTGCAGTCGATGCTGCCGGTGCTGGAAGCCGTCGTCCAGACCTCGAAGCCGCTCCTCATCATCGCCGAGGACATCGAGGGCGAGGCGCTGGCCACGCTGGTGGTCAACAAGCTGCGCGGCGGCCTGAAGGTCGCGGCCGTCAAGGCGCCGGGCTTCGGTGACCGCCGCAAGGCCATGCTGGAGGACATCGCGATCCTGACCGGCGGCCAGGTGATCAGCGACGACCTGGGCATCAAGCTCGAGACCGTCACGCTGGACGATCTCGGCCGCGCCAAGCGCGTGGTGGTGGACAAGGAAAACACCACGATCATCGAAGGCGCCGGCAAGAGCTCGGACATCCAGGGCCGCGTCTCCCAGATCAAGAAACAGATCGAGGAGACCACCTCGG
>NZ_JBJTER010000115.1:0-20526 GCF_046093005.1 Aestuariivirga sp. | reverse complement strand
AACCCGGTCCGCGGTGCCCGCCGCGGGGTTGATGTCCACCGCCATGACGCCGCCGGCCGTTTGCGCGAGATGACCGGTCACCGCCGTGGCGGCCACCGCGCCATCGCCGCCGGGCGAGAGCGTTCCGGCATTGCTCAGCGTCCCGGCGTTGACCGGCGTTGCCGCGGTGTTTGCCAGCGCGGTGCCGCCGCCCGTGAGGATCACGGTCGATCCCATGTTGAAAACACCGCCCGCCTGGTTCACGAAGCTGTTGGCGCCGCCGCCCAGATTGACATTGCCCGTCACCGTGCCGGCATTGCTTACCGCCTCATTGCCGGAGGCCCCGAGAACCGCGAGCTGGTTCAGCCCGCCGGCATTTCTGGCCATGCCGGTGGATGTGATGATCAGCGTATTGGTTGCGCCATCCAGCGTATCCATGCCGAATTCGACCCCGGCAGCACCCGCCACTGCCGCGCCCGTCGCCGTGCCACCGAGGGTTACTGAGAGATTACCGGCGCCATAGACGGCGATCGCTGAACCCAAGAGCCCATTTGCGTCCTGCAAGGGCGGACCGCCCATCGCGGTAACGCTGCCGGCGCTCACGGTGACGCTTACCAGACCCGAGCCGCCGGTTCCCGCAACTAAGCCAACCGACCCCGCCGTAATGTCCCCGCTGCTGACAACCGCAGCAGAGCCAAAGGAGCTGTATACGAAAGCGCCATAGAACCCCGCGTCGACCCTGCCGGACGTGGACAGGAACTGATTTTCCCCGCCCTGAACCACGAAACCGTAGTTCCTGGCGCTGATGTCGCCCACGCTGGTGACGTTTGACGAACCGGTTTCGCCGCTGATCGCCTGGATGGCATCAAAGGCGCGCGAGGTCACGTTGCCAGCATTGTTTATGGTGACATTGCCATCTTCTTTCGTGGTGGCCGTGATGCCGAACGCGTTGGAGACGATGTTGCCGGTCGAGCTGACGCTGACCGACCCTTCGCCGGATTTTGCCTGGATCGCGCCAGCGCTGGTCGAAGGAAGAGCCGCCGGCGCCTCGGAGGTCAGGTTGCCGTTGCTGATCACATTTACCGGGCCAGACGTGCTGGAGGCAAAGATGGCGGCCGCGGTATCGCTGCTGACGTTGCCCGCGCTCTCCACCTGCACCGGCCCGCCATTGGACGTGGCAGTGATGCCGAACGCGCCGGCGTCGATTTGTCCTTTGTTGGTTACGCTTACCGCGCCGTCGCTGCTGGCGTTGATGCCGCTTCCTTCGCCAGATGTGATGCTATTCGCGTTGTCGATGCTCGCGCCCGCCGCGCCGAAAGCGAGCACGCCATCCAATTTGGCGTTGATAGCCCCTTTGCTGGTCATGACCGTGACCGTGCCGCCGCTGGTGTTGGCGAGTATTCCGTTTGATCCCAGCGAAGTGGCGCCTCCCGCCAGGCTGACGGTTACCGCGCCCGCCGTCACTGTGCCCGTGGCATAGGAATAGGCTCTGATGGCGTCTCCGGTGCCGCCCATCGTTTGGTCAAGGACATCGCCAGTGATGGTCACCGATACATCACCCCCGCGGCTGCCCGCGAACACACCGATCGAGTCCGATGTCACATTGCCCGTGCTGGAGATGTTGACGTTGCCCGGTCCGCTGCTGAAGCCATAGACTGCGAATATGCCCGCCGTAACATCACCTTCGTTGATGACCGTCACGTTGCCGCCTGTCATGGGGTCGCGGCCCGTAACGATCGAGGCGCTGGTGGCTGATATGCCCATTGACGCCGGCGCGGTGACATTGCCCTGGCTTTCAATCGTTACATCGCCACCGTTGGCGCTCACCGCGCGGATGCCAGAGGCATCAAGCTGCGCGAAGGAAAACGTCCTGTCCGCATTCTGGATGAGTGTCGGCGCCGGGCCATCCTTCGTTACCTCGACATCGCCTTTGTTGATCACGCTCACCGCGCCGCTATTGCTATAGGCGTAGATGCCGGCTTTGTTCTGGCTCACGATATTGCCGGTGCTCTCCACCTGCACCGGCCCGCCATTGGACGTGGCAGTTATGCCGAACTCGCCGGCGTCGATTTGTCCTGCGTTGATCACGCTCACCGCGCTGTCCGCGCCGCTGGAAGACGCCGCGATGCCCGAAGCGTTCGTGGCGACCATGGCGTAAAAACCAGCCTGCGGCGGTGGTTTCGAAAGGTCGACGTCGATCATGATGTCGCCGCTGCTCCGGAAATCGATCACGTCGCCGGATGCCGCCACAATGTCGGATGTCACACTATTGATTTGCAGGTTTGTGGGAATGGATAGCGTAAGGGGCGTTACCGCCCCCGAGCAAGACAATGTCGTTCCAGACGGGCTGCAGGGAGCCGAATGAGCCGACGCCGGCACCGCGACAACCAGCGCTCCCGCCGCGGCCGAGGCGAGCAGGACGCCGCGCCAGGCCCTGGTGTTTCTCCTCTGTAGCGTCTCGGTCGTTAATCTTGTGGGCAGGGTTGCATCCCCGCCGCGCTGAGTGATGCGTCCCATAACACGTTACTCCCTCTGAACATACTAACCATACTTTACGCTACGCAAACGGCTTACATGACTAATATAATGTTAATCACATGTTCCATTACAAAACTACTGCATGTAAGTTGAGGAAAATCAGCAGTATAATCTCTAATTGAGTAAGATAATTAGAGGTTGAGCTCTCTCAGCAGGAATCAACTTTTAGTCATTGTTGTTGCTGGGTCAGCGAAATCAGTGAAACCGCTGGCTGGCTGAGAGAAAAAGTGAGAGTCCCGAATGGCCCTCAGGCGCGGCTGACGAAGCTGTCGATCACCCGCTTTTCGCCGGCCTTGTCGAAATCGATGGTCAGCTTGTTGCCTTCGACGGCGCTGATCTGGCCATAGCCGAACTTCTCGTGGAACACCCGTTCGCCGGCCGCATAGCGCACCGCGCCGGAGCCGCGCGCGACCATTTCGCCCATGCCGAAACTGGGTGTTGAGCGCGCCGAGGTGCCGTCGCTCCACCGCGCCTGGGCGCGTTGCCAGCCGGGCGTGGCATAGCTCGCGCCGAACGGGGCGGGCTTATCGTCGAAGCGGCTCTTGCCGTAGCTTCCCAGCCCATAGCCGCCATAGGTCGTTGCCATGGCGGCGACTTCCACATGCGCTTCCGGCAATTCGTCGATGAAGCGGGAGGGCAGGGCGGACTGCCAGAGATTATGCACCCGGCGGTTCTGCGCGAAGGAAATGAAGGCGCGGCGTTTGGCGCGGGTGATGCCGACATAGGCGAGGCGGCGCTCCTCCTCAAGCCCGGCGCGGCCTTTCTCGTCGAGCGAGCGCTGGCTGGGGAACAGGCCTTCCTCCCAGCCGGGCAGGAACACCGTGCCGAATTCGAGGCCCTTGGCGGCATGCATGGTCATGATGTTGACCTTGTCTTCCTGCGCCGATTGCTCCACGTCCATCACCAGCGCGATGTGCTCGAGGAAGCCGCCGAGGTTCTCGAAGTCGCCCATGGAGCGGACGAGTTCCTTGAGATTGTCGAGGCGGCCCTGCGCCTCCGGGCTCTTGTCGTTCTGCCACATCGCGGTGTAGCCCGATTCATCGAGCACGATCTCGGCCAGCTCGGTGTGCGGCAGGCCCTCGGCCATCTGCCGCCAGCGGCCGAAGCTCTGCACAAGCCCGCGCAGCGCGGCCCTCGCCTTGGCGGGCAGCTCATCGGTGAGCGCCAGCGCCTCCGCCGCGCGGTACAGCGAAATGCCCTGGCCCCGCGCGATGGCGTGCATGCGCTTCACCGAACTGTCGCCGATGCCGCGTTTGGGCACATTGACGATGCGCTCGAAGGCCAGGTCATTGTCGGGCGAGGCGACGATCTTGAGATAGGCCAGCGCATCGCGCACCTCCGCGCGCTCATAGAAGCGCGGGCCGCCGACCACCCGGTAGGGCACGCCCAGCGTGATGAACCGGTCCTCGAAGGCCCGCATCTGGAACGAGGCGCGCACCAGAATCGCCATGTCATTCAGCGCCTCGCCCTTGCGCTGCAGGTTCTCGATGTCCTCGCCGATGGCGCGGGCTTCCTCATCGCCGTCCCAGTGGGCGCGCACATTCACCGTCTCGCCGTCGCCGCGGTCGGTGTGGAGCGTCTTGCCCAGCCGGCTTTCGTTCTTGGCGATCAGGCCGGAGGCAGCGCCGAGGATCTGCGGCGTCGAGCGGTAATTGCGTTCGAGCCTGATCACCCGGGCGCCCGGAAAGTCCTTCTCGAAGCGCAGGATGTTATCGACTTCCGCCCCGCGCCAGCCATAGATCGACTGGTCGTCGTCGCCCACGCAGCAGATGTTGCGGTGGCCCTGGGCCAGCAGCCTGAGCCACAGATATTGCGCCACATTGGTGTCCTGGTATTCGTCGACCAGCATGTAGCGGAAGCGCTGCTGGTAGCTCTTGAGAACGTCCGGGTGCTCCTGGAAGATGCGCAGCACTTCGAGCAGCAGGTCGCCGAAATCGGCGGCGTTCACCACCTTGAGGCGCTGCTGGTATTCGGCATAGATCTGGCCGCCAAGCCCATTGGCGAAGCTCTGCGCCTCGCCCTGCGGCACCTTCGGGGGAATGAGCCCGCGGTTCTTCCAGCCGTCGATCATCGCGGCCAGCTGGCGGGCCGGCCAGCGCTTCTCGTCGATGTTGTGGGCCTCGAGCAGCTGCTTGATGAGGCGGATCTGGTCATCCGTGTCGAGGATCGCGAAGCCCGCGCGCAAGCCGGCGAGTTCGGCGTGGTTGCGCAGGATCTTGACGCCGATGGCATGGAACGTGCCGAGCCAGCTCATGCCTTCCACCGCGCCGCCGATCAGCGCGCCGATGCGGTCGCGCATCTCGCGGGCCGCCTTGTTGGTGAAGGTGACGGCGAGGATCTGCGAGGGCCAGGCCTTGCCGGTGGCCAGTATATGGGCGAGCCTCGTGGTCAGCACCCGGGTCTTGCCGGTGCCCGCCCCGGCCAGCACCAGAAGCGGGCCGTCGGTCGCCTCCACCGCCGCCCGCTGCTCCGGGTTGAGGCCGCGGAGGTAAGGAGCCTCGCCCTGCTGGGCAAGCGCGCGCGACGACAGCCCGCCCGGCCGGAAGGCCGGGGCCGGCGGCTCATCGCCGAAATCGCCGAGGTCGAAGGTCTTGCCGGTCATCAGCTCCGAATCTCCCCAGCCTATATAGCAATCGTTGCCGCCGAATGCGAAAGCCGGGTGGCGGCCCATGGCTCCCGCAGCCGGCAGGCAAACAATGGAGACCTCGCCATCCCGCCTGTGTCGCGCTGTCCAGCGCTCAGAAGCTCCACTCCTTCGCCTTGGCCACGATGAAATCCCGGAACACCGTCACCCGCTTGGTGTCCTTGAGCTCCTCGGGATAGACGAAATAGGTGTCAAACTCCGGGGTCTCGACCGGAAGGTCGATCTGCACAAGGCCCGCGTCCTCCGGCACGAGGTAGTCGGCGAGCGAGGCGATGCCCATGCCGGCCTGAACGGCCCGGCGCAGGCCATAGGCGTTGTTGACGCGCAGCGCCACCTGCCGCGGGTCGCCCTCCGGGCGGCCCACATTCTCGAGCCAATTGACCGGCGTCAGGTAGTTGGGCGCCTGGCCGACGGTGAGGATCTTATGCCTGTCGAGATCCTCGATCGATTTCGGAATGCCGCGCTTCTTCAGATAGTCGGTCGAGGCATAGAGGTGGTGATGCACGGTGAACAGCTTGCGCTGGATGAGGTCCGGCTGGGTGGGCCGCCTGAGCCTGATCGCCACGTCGGCCTCGCGCATCGAGAGATCGAGCTCGCGGTCGTCGAGCAGCAGGGTGACGGCGATCTCGGGATAGATTTCCGAGAACTCGCGCAGCCGCGGCGTCAGCCACACGCTGCCCAGCCCCACGGTGGTGGTGATGCGGAGTTCGCCTGACGGCTTCTCCTTCGAATCCATCAGCCGGGTCTGCGCCGCGGTGAGCTTGGTGAACACCTCATGGGCGGTGCGGTACAGCATCTCGCCTTGTTCGGTGAGGATCAGCCCGCGCGCATGGCGGTGGAACAGCGGCACGTTCAGCGCCTCCTCGAGCGCGCTGATCTGCCGGCTTACCGCTGATTGCGACAGCCCCAGCTCGTGCCCGGCATGGGTGAAGCTGCCGGCATCCGCCACGGCGTGGAAGATGCGGAGCTTGTCCCAGTCCATGACGCTACTCAGCGGCATGACGCACCTCGGCGCGGCTGTGCAGGAAGCGTTCGGCTTCGAGCGCGGCCATGCAGCCCATGCCGGCCGCGGTCACCGCCTGGCGGTAGACGTCATCCGTCACGTCGCCCGCCGCGAACACGCCGGGAATGGCGGTCTGGGTCGAGCGCGGCTCGGTGATGAGATAGCCGCCCTGTTTGAACGGCAACTGGCCCTCGAACAGTTCGGTTGCCGGCTTGTGGCCGATGGCGATGAAGATGCCATCGACCGCCAGGTCCTGCACCTCGCCGGTCGTGACGTTCCTGAGCCGGGCGTGGGTGACGCCCTTGGGGTTGTCGCTGCCCAGCACCTCGGCCAGTGTTGTCTCCCACATCACCCTGATCTTGGGATGCGCGAACAGCCGGTTCTGCAGGATACGCTCGGCCTTGAACTCATTGCGGCGGTGGATCACCACCACCTCGCTGGCGAAATTGGTGAGGAACAGCGCCTCCTCCACCGCCGTGTTGCCGCCGCCCACCACCAGCACGCGCTTGTTGCGGTAGAAGAAACCGTCGCAGGTGGCGCAGGCCGAAACGCCGAAGCCGCGATAGGCCTGCTCGGAGGGAAGATCGAGCCACTTGGCCTGCGCGCCGGTGCAGATGATCAGCGCGTCACAGGTGTATTCGGTGCCGGAATCGCCCTTCAGCCAGAGCGGCGACGCGCTGAGCTTCACTTCGGTGATGGTGTCGGAGATGACCTCGGTGCCCACATGCTCCGCCTGGGCACGCATCTGCTCCATCAGCCAGGGGCCCTGGATCACATCGGCGAAGCCGGGGTAGTTCTCGACATCCGTGGTGATGGTCAGCTGGCCGCCCGGCTGGATGCCCTGGACGAGGACCGGCTTCAGCATTGCGCGGGCCGCATAGATCGCAGCGGTGTAGCCGGCGGGGCCTGACCCGAGGATCAGAACCCGGACATGACGGGCGGACATGGTGAACTCCCATTGCTATGTGAAAACAACATAGCTCATTTGGGCCTTCCGGCAAGTCCGCTACCACCTGTTGTGAACAACTGCCGGGCCTGCGGCCTCGCACCGGCGGGTCGGAATTGCTACAGACGGCTTCCATGCGCCTTTCAAACCTTTCCGGCTGGTTCAGCATCGTCTCCTCGACCTTCACGGCGGTGATCGTGGGGTTTGCCTCCACCATCCTGGTGGTCATGGAGGCCTCGCGCAGCGTGGGCGCAAGCCCCGCCGAACAGGCCTCCTGGGCGGCATCCCTGTGTTTCGGCATGGCCGCCACGTCCTTCATCCTGTCCTGGCGCTACCGCGTGCCGATGATCACCGCGTGGTCGACGCCGGGTGCGGTGCTGATCGCCACTTCGGGTGGCGGCATCTCCTATGCCAATGCGCTGGGGGCGTTTGTGGCCGCGGGCCTTCTGATGGTGGTCGCGGGGCTGATCAAGCCCCTGGAGCGCGCCATTGAGAAGATTCCGGCGCCCATTGCCGCAGCCATGCTGGCGGGTGTTCTCCTGCGCTACACGCTGGGCGTTCCGGGCGCCGCCATGGCCATGCCGCTGGCGGTGCTGCCGCTGATCGCGGTGTTTTTCGCCTTGCGCATGTCATTTCCGCTCTATGCCGTGCCGGTGGTGGTGGCGGCGGGCGTGGTTGGGGCATTCCTGACCGGCAGCCTTGCCGGGGATTGCTGTGCTATTGGGCTGACGGCACTGGTCTGGACGACGCCGCAGTTTGACCTCCAGGCCGTGCTGTCGCTGGGCATCCCGCTGTTTCTGGTGACCATGGCCTCCCAAAACCTGCCTGGTTTCGCGGTTCTGCGAGCCAGCGGCTACCAGCCGCCGGTGCAGCCCGCCTTGCTGGTGACAGGGGCGGCTTCGGCGGCGCTCGCGCCGTTCGGCAGCCACGCCGTCAACATGGCGGCGATCACCGCCGCCATCGTCACCGGCCCGGACTGTCACCCCGATCCCGCTAAGCGCTGGCGGGTGGCCTGGCCCTATCTGGTGTTCTACGGGCTGATCGGACTCATGGCCGCGAGTTTCGTCAATATTCTGGGCGCCCTCCCCAAGGACCTGGTGACGGCCATCGCCGGTCTCGCGCTGTTCTCGCCGCTGATGGGCGGCGTCAGCGCCATGATGAAGGACCCGCGCGACGTCGAAAGCGCGCTTGTGACCTTCCTGGTCACCGCCAGCGGCCTCACCATCATGGGCATCGGATCGGCGTTCTGGGGGCTGGTGGCCGGGCTCCTGCTGTTCGCGGCGCGGCATCTTCTCGCCCGGCGTGGTTCAGCCTAATCCAAACCCCCGGCGATTGCGTTCTGAAGGCATGAAAAAACTGTTCCTGTCGCTTCTCTTCACCCTGTTCGCGAGCATGTCCGCCATGGCTGATACCACCGCCTATGACTTCACCCTGACCGGCATTGACGGCAAGCCGATGTCGCTCGCCCAGTTCAAGGGGCACCCGCTGCTGATCGTCAACACCGCGTCGGAATGCGGCTACACCCCGCAATATGAGGATCTTGAGAAGCTCTGGCTCGCCTATAAGGACAAGGGGCTGGTGGTGATCGGCGTGCCGTCCAATGACTTCGGCGGCCAGGAGCCGGGTACGGCGGAGGAGATCGCCAGCTTCTGCAAGCTCAACTACGGCGTCACCTTCCCGCTGGCTGACAAGACGGTGGTCAAAGGCGCCAAGGCGCATCCGTTCTATCAATGGGCGGGCGAGCAGGCGGGCATGCTGGGCCGTCCCAAGTGGAACTTCCACAAGTATCTGATCGGCAGCGACGGCCGGTTCATTGACTGGTTCTCGACCCAGACCAAGCCGATGAGTGCGAAGATCACCGCCGCCATAGACAAGGCCCTCGCCTCCAGATAACGTTTTCTCCGGTCTTTCGACAGTGCATTACTTGCCTTGAATACTTATTCATGATACATGTATGTAGAATTCATTTAGAACAGGCCCGCTATGACAAACGTTTTTTCGCCGTCGCAGTATTTCGCGAATATTGTCGGTGCATTGTCCGTAGGATTGGCTGACAGGATTGTTGAGGAAACGGAGGCTCTCGTTGGCGTAGGGGCGAATGCCTCCGCCGCATTGGTGCTGATCGGAAGCCGGCCGGATTTGACGATCGACGACCTCCGCCACGGCATGAAACTCACTCATTCGGCAACGGTACGCACGGTGATGCGTCTCAACGCGGCGGGATTGGTCGAAAAGCGTTCTGGCCGGGACGGACGGTCCGTTTATCTGCGGCTGAATGCTAAAGGCAGACGCGACATGAACCGGGCGTTGCAGCTGCGCGAGAAGATCGTTGGGGAGGCGCTTTCGGCCCTCAACCCGGCAGAGCTCGCGCAGTTCGGCGCCATGGCGGCGCGGGTGCTGCCGAAGGTGGTGACGCGCTCCGAAACCGCGGAGGTGATATGCCGGCTCTGTGATGGCAAGGTGTGCACCGATGCCGAATGCCCGCTGACGAAGGAGCGCGATTGCCAGCTTGGCGCGGAGCACGGCTGAAGCAGCGGCGCGGCAATTCGGCTTTGGACTGGCGGCCGCAATCAATAGCAGATCATGAAGCTCCGCCAGGGGGCTTCCTCGGCCACGCGCTCATAGAGCGCTATGGCCGGCATGTCATTCTCCGGAACAAGCCATCTCAGATGGGTCCAGCACTGTTCCTTTCCGTAGTTGGCCACGGTATCGAGCAAATCCTGCGCGATGCCCTGCCGCCGGGCGTCCGGAGCGACGAACAAATCGTCCAGGAGTCCGCACCAGCGCCCTGAGATTGCTTCCGGCAGGCGGAACACGATGGCGAAAGCCACCAGGTTTCCGTTGATGAAGGCGCCCCAGCCGTGGACATTCGGCTCCGACAGGAGTGTGGCAGCAAAGCCGTTCGGCTCTCCTTCGTCCTCGGCATCGCACATTTCCGCGGCATAGGCCCGGCGAAGGATCTCGAGGTGGGGGCCGTCTTCTGTCGTGAGGCGCCGGATGCTGTAGCTCAGGTCCGTTTCCATTGTGCTCGCTGTCTTCCGCCTGACTTGTAGACATGGTGCTGGCCAGCCACCACGATCCGGTAGACCGCATAAGCGCCGATCACAGCGCCGACCAGCAATGGGAGGCCGATCGCGCCCCCTTTCTCCACCGCGGCGCCGCCCATCACGCCGCCGAATGTGCTGCCCAGCGCATAAGACATTGAATAGCACGCCGCGACCGAAGCGAGCGCCCTCTGGGCATACTGCTGACCGAGGATAATCAGGGATATGCTGTACATGCCAATAATCGTTCCGCCTGCCAGGAAAGTTCCGGCAAGCGCCATCGCATAGGAGAGCGTGCCCGCCATCAGCAGGACCATGCTCAGGAGCGCTCCGCCGGTGACGCAGGCGAGGAGGAGGGTGCGGCTGTAGCGGTCGCTTAGCAGGCCGAGCGGCAGGGCCAGGCTGATCGCGCCGACCGAGAGTGCGATGAGAAGCGACAGCGATCCATCCTCGCCGAAACCGGCCTTCTGACCGAAGATCGGCAGCATCGTATAGAGCGCAGTTTCGACAAGGCCGGTTACGAAAGCCACGGATATAAGCGGAAGTGCTTCCCGCGCCACGCCCAGATCCAGCCGGGCGTGCGCCTCCGCCGTCCTGGGCTGCGGCAGGAACAGCGCGGCGATGCCTCCGGTCACGGCGAGCAAGGCCATGGCCGCGATTGGCGCATGTCCGGCAAAGCCCACCGCGATCACCAGGACCGGCCCAGCCATGAAACCGATGGAGTAGCAAAACTGGAAGACCGAATTGGCCCGGCCGCGGGCCGTGTCCGGGACAATTTCGTTGAGCCAGGCTTCGGTGAGGATCCACAGGCTGCCAAGCGCCACGCCGAGCAGCAGGCGGGAGATGCACCATCCCGCGAAGCCAGGTTCAACGGCCAGCACGCCAATTGCCGCGGCTGCCATCATGAAACAGAACACCGTGAAATTGCGATAGCCCGCGCGGGCAATGAGCCAGGGCACAAAGGGGCCCACCAGGAACACGCCGAGCCCGCCGAGCGTGGCATTGAACCCGATCTCGCTCTCGCTGAAGCCGGCCTGCTGGAGGTTCAGGGCATAGATTGGGTGGGTGAGTCCGAAAACCATTGCTTCCAGAAGGCCAATGACGGAGAGCAGGGCCATGCGCATCCGCAATGACATTGTGCCGGAACTCAGCGGGCCGCTCATAACATGCACATTGGCGGTTCGCACCAGCAAGGCACGCCCTCCGGCACGAGGTCCCAGCGGCGATAGTCGGCGGTGAGGTGTTCACCTGCGGAAATGGCGCGGCCCGCCACCACCACGATCTGGTTCTCTATCCGAACATTCGGCTTGCAGGAGTGGTTGATCAGCCCAATGCCCGCGCGTTCATTTCGGATGAAGCCGAAGAGGTAGTCTCCATCGCGCACGATTTGCACGAGATTGATGTGTTTTTCGGCCTCGACAAGCCGGTTCTCGCGGAGCTCAAGCCTTTCGAGCTCACCCTGGAATACGCCGAGCAGCGCACCGGATGGAATGTCGGCCTTCGCGATGGCGCCGCGGTTTCCGTTGGGCAGCGTGACCTCGGCAACCAGATTCCAGTTCGTGTAAGTCATGCCCCGGCTCACATTCCCTTTGTACAAATTCGATAGATGAATGATGCATGCATGTCAATCAGCGTAACCAGCGGAAAATACCCCTTGTCAATATATCTGCATGATGTGTACATATAAAAACACAAGTATTCAAGCGCAAAGCTTGCGCCAGGACGCGGTGCGTCAGTCTGCCAGGGGAGAACAAATGCTTGCGTCACTCACTTCCGCCGGCTCGCCGCCATCCGCAAAGGACCGGCTCCTGGAATGGATGTCCACCGAACTGTCCTGCATCGCCGGAAGGCGCGAGGCGTCGAAGGGGCGCTATTCGATTGTTGACCTTGCGGAAGAGGACGCTGTCGAGGCCATAGCGCGGTTTCAGGAGGACATTCGCGCCCTGAAGAAAGTGGCGCTGGTTTGCATCATTCCGCGCACGCGCCAGAACATGGACCCGCGAACGCCATCAATAGAAGTCCTCCGCGAGCTCAGCGTCTTCGGGGCGCGCGTTTCCTCCATGGCCGCCGAACAGCTCCTCAACAGCGCGGTGCTTGAGCTTCCGGTTCTGCTCAACTGCCCGGTGACGGGATCTCCAACAACCTATTCGTTTTTCGGCGTGGCCTTGTGCCCGCAGGCGGCAAACGATGCTGACGAGCTCTTCGACTTGCCGCTCAGCGCGCCGTTCCCCTGCATCAACTTCACCTCGGACGCCTTTGCCTTCGCGATGTTTGTACGCGATGTGTCCATGAACCGCCACGGCGTGCCGCCGCATGAACTGGCCAGCAGGCGAGACTGTGACGCGCTGTTCGCCGCCTGCGTGGCGCAGTGGCATAAGTTCTCCAGTCACACGCTTACGGCGTTCGCAAGGAAGACCGCGGGCACCCGGTGCCCGGTGCGCATCAGCGCGGATGGCCTCAGCTGGCACGCGGCCCATAATGACCCGGTCTTCGCCGAGACCCGGAAAGAACAGCACGCGCATGACATGCCCTGTATCTATGCAACAGAACTTGTCGAACGCTGGGTTGCGGTGCTGGACCGGCATTCCGCTCACTTCCACGTCAAATCCGGACAGGGTGGCGGGATACTGATTGCTCAGGTTGCAAATTCGAGCAAATGCCCGCTGGCGGCGATGAAGCGCACCGTGAGCACGGAGCTTTGAATACAGTTTCGGTCCTGTAACAATTTTCGCTTCGCAAGCGGCTCCGCTTGCCCGCGCCATGCTTTCCAGCCACTGGCTGCGGACGTCAGGCCCGCGCTGGCGCCGTGCCAGATGCCTTAGCGCCAGGCGACCTTGGCGATCTCGTAGGACTTGCCGCCGCCCGGCGTGTTGACCTCGACGGAATCGCCCTTCTTCTTGCCGATGATGGCCCGCGCGATCGGCGAGGACACGGAGATCTTGCCCTTCTTCACGTCGGCCTCGAATTCGCCGACGATCTGATAGGAGGTTTTCTCATCGGTTTCCTCGTCAATCAGCGTCACCTTCGCGCCGAACTTCACGGTATCGCCGGAAAGCTTTGAAATATCGATGATTTCAGCCCGCGAAAGCTTGTCCTCAAGCTCCGCCACGCGGGCCTCCGTCCAGCCCTGCTGCTCCTTGGCGGCATGGTACTCGGCATTTTCCGAGAGATCGCCGTGGGAACGGGCTTCCTCGATGGCCTTGATGATGCGCGGGCGCTCCACGGTCTTGAGGTGCTTCACCTCATCCATCATGGCGGCGTGGCCTTCGGCGGTCATGGGCACTTTGTCCATCGGTCTCGTCCAGTCTCTTGCGTCCCCCGGACTTTACCTGCCTTCCGGGAAAACAAATGATCATCCGTGTCACTAAAAAGATAACACCCGGCGATGCGGACCGTCCGCATCTCGCCGGGCGAATTCGGAACATGGCCCAAATTCACCCGGATTTCAAGGGGCGGGAGAACGATTACCCCCGCGTAAGGCCGCTGCCCTCTGATGTCACGTGGAGACGAAGCGCCCTGGCGGCTGCTCGAACGGCGCGTCCAATGAGCTTTGGGTCATCGCCCGCTTCCGAGATTGCAGCTTCCAGATAGGCAGCAACGTCGTTCTCGGTCTTAAGGTAGTCCACCGTATCGAAACGGCTGAAGCGCTCGTTCATCATGCTCTTGATCTGATCCATGCCGTAAGGGCCTCAGAAATAATCCTGCAGCGGCTTCACGTCGAGGCGGCCTTCGCGCTGGGCGGCGATTGCCTTGGTCACCGCCAGGATGCCGGGGAGCGTTGTGTAGTAGGGCACTTTCTGCATCAGCGCCGTCTGGCGGATCGGCTTCGAGTCGGACTGCGAGGCGCGGGTCTCGGTGGTATTCAGCACCAGCTGGATTTCGCCGTTCTTGATGGCGTCCACCACATGCGGGCGGCCCTCCAGCACCTTGTTGATCTTGGTCGAGGGGATGCCCTTTTCCTCGAAGTAGCGCTGGGTGCCACCGGTCGCCACCAGCCGGAAGCCCATTTCCACGAACTTCTTCATGGCCGGCAGGATTTTGGGCTTGTCGGCGTCCTTCACGGAAATGAACACGGTTCCCGCCTGCGGCATGCGCATGCCCGCCCCCAGCTGGCTCTTGGCAAAGGCCATGTCATAGGTCTTGTCGAGGCCCATCACCTCGCCGGTGGAGCGCATCTCCGGCCCCAGCAGCACGTCCACGCCCGGGAACCGGTTGAACGGGAAAACCGCTTCTTTTACAGCCACATGAGAGAGCTTCTTCGGTTTTAGCCTGAAGCTTTCGAGAGACTCGCCCGCCATCACCCGGGCGGCGATCTTGGCCACCGGCAGGCCGATCACCTTGGCCACGAAAGGCACGGTGCGCGAGGCGCGCGGGTTCACTTCGAGCACATAAATGTCGCCGTCCTTGATGGCGAACTGCACATTCATCAGCCCCACCACCTTGAGCGCCAGCGCCAGCACCCTGGCCTGGCGTTCGAGCTCGGCGATCACGGGGGCTTTCAGCGAAGAGGGCGGCAGCGAGCAGGCCGAGTCACCCGAATGAATGCCCGCCTCCTCGATGTGCTCCATCACCCCGGCGATGAACACGTCCTTGCCGTCGGC
This sequence comes from Aestuariivirga sp., assembly GCF_046093005.1. GTDB lineage: Bacteria > Pseudomonadota > Alphaproteobacteria > Rhizobiales > Aestuariivirgaceae > Aestuariivirga. The sequence goes on along the minus strand of NZ_JBJTER010000115.1, from coordinate 5,771 downwards.
GATGGCGTCGACATCCACTTCGATGGCGTTGGACAGATAGCTGTCGATCAGCACCGGCGAGCTGCCCGACACCACCACCGCCTCGGTGATGTAGCGCTCGAGCTGCGCCTCGTCGCGGACGATTTCCATGGCCCGGCCACCCAGCACATAGGAGGGCCGGATGACCACGGGGAAGCCAATCCGGCGGGCGATCTTCCTGGCCTCGGCCCCGGAATGCGCGATGCCGTTCTCGGGCTGGCGCAGTTTCAGCTTGCGGATCAGCCTGGCGAAGCGGTCACGATCCTCGGCGAGATCAATGGCGTCGGGCGTGGTGCCCAGGATGGGCACCCCGGCCTTTTCCAGAGCACCCGCCAGCTTGAGCGGCGTCTGGCCGCCGAACTGCACGATGACGCCCTTGAGCGTGCCGTTGGACTGTTCGGTGTGGATGATCTCCAGCACATCCTCGGCGGTCAGCGGTTCGAAATAGAGCCGGTCCGAGGTGTCATAGTCGGTCGACACCGTCTCTGGATTGCAGTTGACCATGATCGACTCATAGCCCGCGTCATGCAGCGCGAAACAGGCGTGGCAGCAGCAATAATCGAATTCGATTCCCTGGCCGATGCGGTTGGGCCCGCCGCCGAGGATGATCACCTTCTGGCGGTCCGAGGGCCGGGCCTCGTTTTCCGCGTCATAGCTCGAATACATATAGGCGGTGGGCGAGGCGAATTCGGCGGCGCAGGTGTCGATCCGCTTGTAGACTGGCCGCACCTTCAGCCTGTGGCGGTGGGCGCGCACCCTGTCCTCGGAGAGCCCCACCAGTTCGCCCAGCCGCTTATCGGAAAAGCCCATGGATTTCAGCTTGCGGAGGTTCGCTGCGTCGTCCGGAAGCCCGCGGTCCCGCACTTTCTCCTCCATCCGCACGATGTCCTCGATCTGGCGGAGAAACCACGGCTCATATTTGCAGGACTCATGAACCTGTTCGACGCTCGCTCCCATGCGGAAGGCCTGGGCGATCTTCAGGATGCGGTCTGGCGTCGGCGTGCCCAGCGCGGCGCGGATGGCGTTCTTGTCGTCGCCCTCGCCGGCCCCGGCAATGGCCACCTCGTTGAAGCCGGTCAGCCCGGTCTCAAGCCCGCGCAGCGCCTTCTGCATGGATTCCTGGAACGAGCGGCCGATGGCCATCACTTCGCCCACCGATTTCATCGAGGTGGTCAGGTTCGGCGAGGCGCCGGGAAACTTCTCGAAAGCGAAGCGCGGGATCTTGGTGACCACGTAATCGATGGCCGGCTCGAAGGCGGCGGGCGTGGCGCCGCCGGTGATGTCATTGGCAAGCTCGTCCAGCGTATAGCCGACCGCCAGCCTGGCGGCGACCTTGGCGATCGGAAATCCGGTGGCCTTCGAAGCAAGGGCCGAGGACCGCGAAACGCGCGGGTTCATCTCGATCACCACCAGCCGGCCGTCCTCGGGGTTGACGCCGAACTGCACGTTGGAACCGCCGGTTTCGATGCCGATCTCGCGCAGCACCGCAATCGAGGCGTTGCGCATGATCTGGTATTCCTTGTCGGTGAGCGTCAGGGCGGGCGCCACGGTGATCGAATCGCCGGTGTGCACGCCCATCGGATCGACGTTCTCGATCGAGCAGACGATGATGCAGTTGTCCGCCTTGTCGCGGACCACTTCCATTTCATATTCCTTCCAGCCCAGCACCGATTCCTCGATGAGCACCTCGGCGGTGGGCGAGGCGTCGAGGCCTTTCTCGACGATTTCGAAGAACTCCTCGCGGTTATAGGCGATGCCGCCGCCGGTGCCGCCCAGCGTGAAGGAGGGGCGGATGATGCAGGGCAGGCCCACTTCGAGCATGGCCTCGAAGGCCTCCACCATGGCGCGGTTGCGGTATTTGCGCAGCCGCTCGGGCTCGGCCGCCGCCCAGGCGCGTTCAAAACCCGCCACATCGCCGCCCGCCGCGGCAAGGCGCGCGATCTCGGCGGCGTAGAAATCCTTGTCTGCGTCCTTGGCGGCCGAGGCATTGGCCAGCATCGATTTCGGCGTATCGAGGCCAATCTTCTTCATCGCCTCGCGGAACAGTTCCCGGTCTTCCGCCTTGTCGATGGCATCCGCCTTGGCGCCGATCAGCTCGACGCCGAACTTCTCGAGCACGCCCATCTTGTTGAGCGACAGCGCGGTGTTGAGCGCGGTCTGCCCGCCCATGGTTGGAAGCAGCGCGTCAGGGCGCTCCTTCTCGATGATCCGGGCCACCACTTCGGGGGTGATCGGCTCGATGTAGGTGGCGTCCGCCAAATCCGGGTCCGTCATGATGGTCGCCGGATTGGAATTGACCAGGATGATTCGATAGCCCTCGGCCTTCAGAGCCTTGCAGGCCTGGGTTCCCGAATAATCGAATTCGCAGGCCTGGCCGATGATGATCGGTCCAGCCCCGATGATGAGGATGGATTTGATGTCGGTGCGCTTGGGCATGAGGGAATTCCGATTTGGGGTTCCCTACACAATCGGGGCCGGGATTCCAAGCCTCTAGACGGCGGTTTTGAAGATCACCGTGACATTGGCGTCGGTGGTGGCCGGCGGGGCGGGGCGCTCCGGCTTGAAGAACCCGCCCGATGTCAGCATCACGGCGCTGAGAATCACCGACAGGGCGAGCGAGCGCAGGGTGCGCCGGGCCGAGGGAAAAAGCCCCGGCGATGAACGCCGGGGCTCAGTTGCAGGCAGCGTTTGCAGGGGATGGGGGAAGAACTGCCTGGGTTGGTAAGTCATGATGCTTGAACCTGTCACCGATCTCTTGACCGCGTGGCGCTGCTGCGCCGTTGATGTGACGAGGATATAGGGGGCGAACCGTGCAAGCGTTGGACGGTTCTGCAACCGGTTTGTGATAGGCTGTGACAAGTTCAAGGCAATTGTGGCCGCTGCCTTAATTTGCCGGCGGCACGCCCAAAAAGCTCAGGGCCGCGCTCCCGGCGGGAGGCGGCCCTGCAACAATTCGGTCTCTAACTTGGGGTTACTGCGCGCGGGGCCCGCGGGTGGGCGCGCCCTCAACCTTCTTCGGCATCGGCAGCAGGCCTTCGCGTTGCAGCTTCTTGCGCTGCAGCTTGCGGGCGCGGCGCACCGCTTCCGCCTTTTCGCGGGCTTTCTTTTCGGAGGGCTTTTCGTAATGTCCGCGCAGCTTCATCTCGCGGAAAATGCCCTCACGCTGCATCTTTTTCTTAAGCGCTTTCAGGGCTTGATCGACATTGTTGTCACGGACGACGACTTGCAAGTGCTACCTCGGAATTGGGTTTAACTGGGTGCCAGGAGGCTTGAGGCCCCCCGAATTGGCGGGCGGCTTAGCATGCTCTCTCAGGGCTGTCGAGGGGTAACCCGGTTAAAATGGCCCATTTTCCGGCCTGGCCGCGGGTCTTTCTTGCCATAGAGGTGCAGATGCACGCCGGGTTCCGCCGCCAGCTCCCGCCAGCGGCCGAGTTCGGCGCCGAGCAGATTGGTCATGGTGACGTCGGCAAAGCGATCCGCCGGGCCCAGCGGCCAGCCGCAGACCGCCCGGATATGCTGCTCGAACTGCGAGACCTGGCAGGCGTCCATGGTCCAATGGCCGGAATTGTGAACCCGCGGCGCGATCTCATTGACGATCACCTGGCCGCCGGCCACGAACAACTCAACCCCGATCACGCCCACATAACCGAGCGCTGAGGCGATCCGTTCGCCATAGGCCCGCGCCGTATCCGCCACCCCGGCGGCGATCCGGGCGGGCACCCGCGACTGGCGGAGAATATGATTTTCATGCTGATTTTCGGGCACGTCATAGACCGCCACCTCGCCGGTCCAGCCGCGCGCCGCAATCACCGAGATTTCCTTCTCGAAGGCCACGAAACCTTCCAGCACCGCCGGCTGGCGTCCGATTTCCGCAAAAGCGGCGGCGGCATTGGTTCCGGCCATGATCTTTGTCTGGCCCTTGCCGTCATAGCCGAAGCGGCGGGTCTTGAGCACAGCCGGCCGCCCGATGCGGGCCAGCGCCGCCTCCAGCGATGTCAGGTCAGAGACCTCCGCGAAGGGCGCCACGGGGATGCCGAGACTGGAAATGAAGGTCTTCTCGTTGATGCGGTCCTGGGCGGTCTCGAGTGCGGCGACGCCCGGTGCGACGGGCTTTCGCGACTGGAGAAAGGCGGCGGTGGCGGCCGGCACATTCTCGAATTCATAGGTCACAACGTCCACCTGGCGGGCGAAGGCGTCGAGCGCGGCGAAATTCTCATAACCGGCCACCGTCCGCGCTGCCGATACGGCGAAAGCCGGGCTGTCAGCCTCGGGCGCGTAGATGTGGCAGTCGATGCCCAGCGGGGCGGCCGCCAGGGCCAGCATGCGGGCCAGCTGGCCGCCGCCCAGAATGCCCACCGTCGCGCCCGGGGGCAGGGGGCTTTCAAGCCGCATCACGGACCATCCATCGGGCGTTCGGTGACGGCGGCGGTCTGCGCCGCCCGCCAGCCTTCCAGACGCTTGGCCAGGGCTGGGTCGGACAGCGACAGGACGCTGGCCGCCAGAAGTGCCGCGTTGACCGCGCCCGCCTTGCCGATGGCCAGCGTTCCCACCGGAATGCCGGCTGGCATCTGCACGATCGAGAGCAGGGAGTCCTGACCTGACAGCGCTTTTGATTCCACCGGCACACCGAACACCGGCAGGCTGGTCATCGCCGCCGTCATGCCGGGGAGATGCGCCGCACCGCCCGCTCCCGCGATGATCACTTTGAAGCCATTGTCCCGCGCCGTTGCCGCAAAGTCATAAAGTCTTTTCGGCGTGCGGTGCGCCGAGACGATGCGGTCGTCATGGGCGACGCCCAGCAGGTCGAGCGTCTGGGCGGCGTGTTTCATGGTTTCCCAGTCGGACTGGCTGCCCATGATGATGGCGACGGCGGGTCTTTCAGTGGTCACGGTGGCTCCGGCCGGTCAGGCGATGATGTCGGGAATAAGCATGTTTTCAATTGCTTGGATCTTGTCCTTGATGTCCAGCTTCATCTTTTTCAGGCGCCGGAGCTGCAACGGGTCGCTGGTGCCGGTGAGTTCAAGGGAATGGATGGCGGTGTCGAGGTCACGGTGCTGCTGGATGAGGTTTTGCAGCTGATTGCGCAGTTGCACCTCCTGTATCACATCCAGTCTTGGCATTGCCCGCAGACGCCTCCGGCTTTCATGAATTTATTGTGCCGATCTTCACTAATGCCCTTTGCAAGGGTTCGACAAGCCCCCCGGTCTGTGCCATCCTGTTTTCAATCCATCGCTAACAATGGAGGATCGCATGAGTCTTCAAGCGCATCTCAACGAGCTTCAGGCGAAGCACAAGGCCCTCGAGGCCGAACTCGCCGAGGCGATGAACCACCCGGCATCGACCGATGCCGAGATCGCCGAACTCAAGCGCAAGAAACTCAGGATCAAGGACGAGATCACCCGCCTGCAGCAGCCGCACGCCGCCTGATCAGACAGCAGGCGGCCGGGCCTTGTGCCAGGCAGTGGCGCGCTCATAGGCGTGAGCGGCGCGCAGCACCGTTTGGTCATCGAACATGCGGCCGACGAGCTGTAGTCCAACCGGCATCCCGCCCGGGGTGAAGCCGCAGGGAACACTTGCCGCGGGCTGCTGGGTGAGGTTGAAGGGATAGCTGAACGGCGTCCAGTTGACCCATTTCGCAGTCTTGCTGGCGCTCTGGGGCGCCAGCCGGCCGGCCTCGAAAGGGGGGCTCGGCAGCGAAGGCGGGTCCAGCAGGTCATAGCCTTCCCTGAACTGGCGCATCTGCGCGCCCAGCA
>NZ_JBJTER010000114.1:0-17188 GCF_046093005.1 Aestuariivirga sp. | reverse complement strand
TATTGCGCAAGGCGGCACAGCGCACCGTCGAAGGCCTCTGGACCGCCATTGGTGACATGCTGCCAGTCTTCAAGCCTCAGGAATGCCGAAACTACTTCGCCGCAGCAGGATATGATGCAGACTGATGGGATTCCGCTCTAGACGTCACCCCATCCAGTATTTCTGAAGTAACTTGAGCATTCTTGTGGATTTGAGTCTTGAAGGATTACGCCGATGCGTTCGCAGGTTGCTTCGATGGTTCGTTCCTTGGCTTTTCTCAGCGGGTGCTTGAGTTTGGCGAAGACCTGTTCGATCGGGTTAAGGTCCGGACTGTAGGGTGGCGGCAAAAGCAGCCTTGCGCCTCTGGCCCTGCTGGCTGCTCTGACGGCCTCGCCCTTGTGGCTGCCAAGATTGTCCATGACGACGACGTCCCTGGGCTTCAAGGCCGCCACGAGCAACTGCTCGACGTAGCGCAGGAAGCTCTCGCCATCTATCGGGCCGTCAAGCACGCAAGGAGCGGTGATGGCATCCTTGCGAAGAGCCGCGAGGATGGTCAGCGTCTTCAAGTGGCCGTGCGGAACATGGGCGGTGAGACGCATGCCCTTCCGGCCCCAGCTGCGGATCGGGGCCATGTCTGCTCAGCCCCATGAAGCGTTTTCTTGAAGCGCCGTCCCTCGCGCCCCAGAAACTTCCAGACCGTAACCGGATCGACCGTCAGGCCGCGCCGGGCAAGGCCATCGGCGAGACCGCGTTGCGGCTTTGGCCCGCCTCAACGAACCCTACCGCCCGCAGGCGCGTCTCCCATCGGATATGGCTTGGTCATACAAGCTGACCTCCAACAAAGTAGCCAGATTGAATCAGTTCTCAACCAGTCTGGGAATCACTATCCGATTCAATCAAAAAATAAAGCGCTCTAATCGAAAGCCACGCGCTCTTTAAAACGGTGAGCGGCACATAGACTGCGTCGCTCCTTCCGGTCACAGCTTTGCCTCCTCGGCCGTGTCTGCTGCCTCGCCCAGCAATTGCAGGATTTCGGTCAGCGCGGCGCTCACCTTGGGCGGCTGCTTCGGCGCCTTTAGCATCGACTCAACCTCGAGACGGAGCGCATCCAGGCGCTGGGTGAGTGCGAGTTCGGCCATTTTTTCTTCTCCTTCAGTTCCGGCGGCGGCGTGGCAGCATATAAGGCACGGCAGCACGGTAATGCGCGAAGTGCTCGCCATAGCGCCTGGCGAAACGCCCTTCCTTGAGGCGCGGCGCCAGCACGCAATAGCTGGTATAGCACAGGGCAAGTACCAGCTGGTCCGGCGTCCACACCGGCACCGTCCACAGCGTCAGCGCGAATGCCAGATAGATCGGCTGACGAATGATGCGGAACAGGCCCTTGACCGGCATCTCCGGAAACACCGGGCGGACCTTGGCCATGAGCGACATCCAGCCCAGTGCCCCTGACTGCACCTCAGCACCCGCATCGAAGCTCGCCTTGAGGAGGAAAAACCAGCTGAACCCGTAGGCCGAGGTGATGCACCAGAATATCGTACCCTCGGCCCGCCACCACACCACGCCGGACGGCGTCCAGAGCGCGAACAGCGCAAGCAATTGCATCGATGCGATCAGGGCATAGGTGGTCGTCGCCAGCGTCGCGCCATGGGGGCCGGGCAGCAGGCGGCGGAGCAGCCGTCCTCCGGGACCCGTCAGCAGCAGGGAATGGCCAAGCGGAAACTGCAGGATGAGCGCGGCATTGGCAATCAGGGCCCAAGGCCAGGGCACGCGGCCCAGGCTCTCGCTCATCCCGAAGAACATGGCGAGGATCATCGCCAGCACGGCTGCCGCGAACAGCAGATGGCAGAGAATGCCCATGCTCAAGGCGAGTGCAATGCGCGGCGCGCCCGGCGGCGGGCGCATCGCGCCGCCCAGCAGGCGGAGGAGCCTCGCCATCCGCTCGTCAGCCAGCAGCCTCCGGATGGTTACGCCCCGCATCACAGGTCGAGCTTCAGCTGGTTTGCGTCATCGCGTTTGACCGGCACGCCGCGCGGCCGTCCCCGCATCGGAATGCCAGCCCGCCGGCTGCCATGGCGCGCCGCGATGGACTGTGCCACCCCGGAATGGCTGCCCGCCTTGCGAAGGCCGTGGAGTGTCTCCCGCGCGGCCCGCGCAGCTGCGGCATTGTCGACGATGGGTGGTGGATAGGAGAGAGACGCCGCACCCTCCCAACGCCATGGCTCATGAATGAAGGCATCCGGCACCGCCGCGAGTTCTGGCACATAGCTGCGGATGAAACGGCCCTCGGGGTCCTTATCCAGGCCCTGCTTCACGGGGTTGTAGATGCGGATCGTGTTGATGCCGGTCGTTCCCGACTGCATCTGCACCTGCGGCCAGTGAATGCCCGGCTCATAGTCAACGAACTTTCGTGCGAGGTGAAGCCCGCTCTCCCGCCATGGCAGCCACAGGTGGTAGCTGGCAAAGGACATCAGCATCGCGCGCATGCGAAAATTGATCCAGCCGTGCTGGTCCAGGGCGCGCATGCAGGCATCGATGAAGGGAAAACCCGTCTCACCCCTGCTCCACGCCTCGAGGCGATGCGGCTCCGGCATATCCTGCCGCAACCCATCATAGGCAGGATGGAGGTTCTCGAACTCAAGGCGCGGCTCATCCTCCAGCTTCTGCATGAAGTGGCAGTGCCAGTGCTGGCGCCCCATGAAGGAGATGAGCGAGGCGCGCCAGTTCCGCGCGTCCGGTGCCTCGTCAGTGATGGCCGCCAGCCGTGCCTGGCTCGCCTGTGCCACCTCACGCATGGAAAGCGTGCCCCAGGTGAGATGCGGCGAAAGCCGCGAGCAGGAACGGAATGCGGTGCGCGGGCTCGACATTTCGAAGCGGTAGTCCCGCCCACGCAGGCTCAGAAAGCTGGCGAGTGCAGCAAGCCCCGCCACCCGTCCCCCACGCTGGCGCTGCGGACAGGGATCAGAAGCAAGCCCGAGATCGGCAGCCGTGGGGATCCGGCTTGGCCAGTGCCTGCCGAGGGGCGTCAGCGCGGCGGGTGCGGGCGCCTGTGGCGCTGCCATCTCCCGGTCCCATGCCTGCGCCCAGCCATCGCGCGAGCGCAGGCGCCGGACGACGCCGAAGGGGCGGAATTCGTGCCAGGCGATGCCCGCCTGCCGCGCCCAGGCCGCAACGGCGCGGTCGCGCGCGAAGGTCCAGCCATTGCCCGTCTCCTGATGGCTCCATAGCGCCGCGATGCCATGCGCCTCGTGCAGCCGCGCGAGGATGGAGGCGGCGTCGCCCACCATGATGCAAAGCGGCTGACCCAACGCAGCAAGCGCGGTGCGAAGCTCGGCGAGGCTTTCAGCCGCGAAGTCCCATTGCCGCCCAGATGCATCGGGTTCCGCCCAATAGCCCGGCTCCGCGATATAGAGCGGCAGCACCGGTCCCCGTGCGGCCGCCAGCGACAGCGGCCGGTGGTCGGCCACGCGCAAGTCCTTCTTGAACCAGACGACCTGAAGACATGCCGTCATGCGTGCAATTCCTCGCCAAGGATTTGCGGAATATGCTCCTTGAAGGCAAAGAAGCCCTTCCGCGCATGCGGCCAGCATGCATCATCCCAGCTGCGGCGAAGGATGGCGAGGCGGATGTCCTGGCGGGCGAGTTCCGGTTCAAGGCGCGCGAGTGCGTCCGCCACGGGCCCTGTGGGCGCGTGCAGCGTTACGACCTGCCGCGCTCCAACCCGCAAGGCCGCCGCTGCGATCGCCGCCGCATCGAGCGTTCCGGCAAGGTGCGCCTCGCAGCGGAAATGCCCGGCGATGCGCGCGGCCGCATCTGCTGCGGCAGAGGAAACGAAGCTCCGGGCGCCCTCGCCCCACAGCAAAGCTGGATCCGCAGCCACCACCGCGGACAGGAACGCCGGATCACCGCCGATCGCCGATTCCGGATGCAAGTCCTCGTGGGTCGCCAGCAGGATCGAGGGCGGACTGCGGTCGATTGCCGTGAGCGGTGCAAGCGGCACTGGTTTCTCCAAGGGAGCTTCCACAAGGGCACTCGCGGATACCGCAAGACCCCTGGGGGAAAAACGGCCATTGGTGTAGCGCGCAATGTTGTCTGGCGTGGCAAGATAGATCTTGCCAGGTGTCTGCAACCCCGCCACCCAGCGCCACGACAGCGTGTTGCTGGCAGGGTCGGCATCGATCAGGTGACGGAGGAAGAAATCGGCTCCCAGGGTCCATGGCAGGCGCAGCGTGAAGATCCAGATTGATGCAAACCACATCCGCGCATGATTGTGGAGATAACCGGTCTGGACGAGTTCCTGCGCCCAATTGTCGAAGCAATCGATGCCCGTCCGCCCTTCCTCGGCCTCCCGAATTGCAGGCGCGCCCAGAAGCCTCTCCTGGTCGGCGTCACGTTCCGCAAGAAAGCGCCGCCACGCGCCGGGCCGCATCTCGAGCCAGCCCTTCCAGTAGCTGCGCCAGAGCACCTCCTGGATGAACTTCCCAGCCTCATCGAACTCATGCGATGCCAGAACCTCCGCAACCACCTCCCGCTCGGTCACCAGGCGGTAACGCAGATAGGGCGAGAGTTTCGACACGGCCCCGGGCTGCTCCGCCCCAGGATCGGTGTTCCGCCCCTCGGCATAGGCCCGGCCGGCGCGCGGAGCGAAGGCACGAAGGCGCTCCAGGGCAGCACCTCGCGTCGCGGCAAACAGTCGATTTGGCTTCAAGAAATTCACCTGCAAGCAGACCAGTTGCAGCATTTACGCGCGGCAACGCAGGTCGGATGTATAATAGTCTGGGAAGGGGTCAGTGACATTCCCGGCGGGCGCGCTTTGCCCAAGGGTCACAACGTGACCAAGTCAGGCGATGCTACAGCGCAGCTGTCTAATGCAACTTCAGCCTTGGGCGGATGACTTGGTTCACGTGGCCGATGGCAACAAGCGCCAGCCCATGCAGCCAGCCATGAATCGCGATGAGATGCATGCGGTAGAGCGAGATGTACATGATGCGCGCGAGGCGGCCTTCGATGGCCATGCGGCCGCCGACCAGGTTACCCATCAGGCTGCCGACGGTGGAAAAGCGCGAGAGCGACACAAGCGATCCCTTATCCCGGTATACAAAGGGTGTGAGGTTTGGTTTCCCGGCCACCAGCGCCTTGATATTGGTGAATGCCGTGGCAGCCATTTGATGTGCGGCTTGCGCTCTCGGCGGGATTGGCCTGGTCTCGCCCGAGGCGACAAAGAAGGCGCAATCACCGATCGCGAGGATCCGCTCGTCGCGGCTGGTCTGAAGCGTGGGGCCGACCACCAGCTGGTTTGACCTGGTTGTTTCAAGGCCACCGATGTCCTTCAGAACGTCTGGACCACGCACGCCTGCAGCCCATATTTTCAGATCAGCAGGAATAATGCCGGCATTGGTGACGACTTCACCGGCACGCACTTCAACAACCTTGGTATTGACCAGAACCCGAACGCCAAGGTTCTCGAGCTCGCCCTTCGCGGCGTCCGCAAGCTTCTCAGGCAAGGCGGGCAAAATGCGTGGTCCCGCCTCGACGAGCGTCACGTGCAAACGGCTCTCGTCAAATACTTCGAGACCATAGTGCCTCAGAGCTGCTGCCGCATTGAAGAGTTCGGCCGCGAGTTCGACACCAGTCGCGCCGCCGCCCACAATCGCAATCTCGACCCTTGCATCAGCTCCTTCAGCGCGTGAAACCCGCAGGCAATGATCGAGCAACTTCTGGCGGAACCGGTCCGCCTCCCGGCGGGTGTCGAGAAACAGGCAATGCTGGCGTACCCCGGGCGTCCCGAAATCGTTGGAGACAGCGCCGATGGCAAGCACCAGCCAGTCGTAACGGATCCGGTGACGTCCGATGAGTTCCGATCCGTCGTCGTCAAGTATGGGCGCGATGACAACCTGCCGTGCCTCGCGATCGATGGACTCCATACTGCCGAGAAAGAACCGGTAACCCCACCGATGGCCATGGCCGCGGTAGCCAACCTCGTCAAGGTTGGCATCGAGAGAGCCCGCCGCAACCTCGTGCAGGAGCGGCTTCCAAATGTGGGTGTGGTTGCGTTCAACGAGGATGATGTCGAAATCCTCGCGCCCATAATGGGCGCCAAGCTTGCGGACGAGCTCGAGCCCGCCCGCGCCGCCGCCAACCACCACGATCTGCGTCTTTAGTTTCTTGGCTACGACCCGCTCGGAAGCCATGACCCCATCCGTATTCGTCTTATCGAGCATTCCGAGCTCCCGTCTCCGACCCAAGTCAATTGCCCCACCGCCGCGAAATGCGGCGAGAGCGCAAATAGACCAGAGATCAAGTCTTTGCACAAACCCAGAGGTTGCGCTTCGTCGCTTGACGGTCATATCATTCGTCGATACCACTGGCCAAGCGAAACCAAATCCCGCAATTAACGCCTTCTCCGTATTGGCCCAGCCCACACGGCTGGAAGCCTTTCGGTTACCAGTGAAGCAGGAGCCGGACAGCATTCCGACAGGACAGATGTCGATAGCTAATTGACTTGTCCGGTTTTGGTATCACATCAAATGTCCGCTCCTTGTCTTTTGTTCTCCTGTGGGACTGTGGGCAAGGCGGAGCCTTGTCCACATTTCCACAGGTCTTGCGGCTGAGCGGATTTAAGCCGCATGTCTGGGTTCGGTTGGCGCTCCCGCCTGGTCGTAGCGCCCGAGGCAGAGCGGCCCGTGGAAGATGGCATGGCTGCCGTCCGGATACTGGCGCACCTTGACCCTGGCCTTCACGAAATGCGCCCTCATCGGGCTTTCTGGAATTTGCAGCTTGAGCCGGTTGAACGAGACGCAGTTGTCGTTGCCAACCTGGCGGTCTTCCTGGACGCAGAGAATTTCGGCGAGATCGGCCCTGGCGGTGGGCACGAAGGCCGACCCTGGCTCCTGCGCCGGGACGGCGAAACGGGCGTTGTGGGCGGGGAGATAGACCTCCTTCAGGAACCGGTTGGCGGCCTCCATGGTGGCCACGCCCGTCAGCCTGAACTCCTTCGGCAGCCGGTCCTGGAGGGTCTGGAACAGGCGTTCCGAGCGGCCCCGCGCCTCGGGCGAATAGGCGGCGATATGCTCGATCCCCCGGCGCTCGAGCGCCCGGCCCACCTGGGTGAGCCGGGTCCGGCTGGCCTCAGCACCCGCTTCCGGCGTGTGGAAGTCGTGCGAGCCCCGGTCGGTATAAAGGCTGAGCGGCAGGCCGTGCTCGCCGAAGGTTTCCGAAAGCCCCCGGAAGGTCGAGGCGGTGCCTTCCTCTTCGGTCAGAAAGGCCGAGAACACCGCCGATGTCGCGTCGTCCATGGTGACGATCAGGTCGAGCGCCGGCAGCCCTTCGAGCCAGGCGTGACGCGAGCCGTCCTGGTGCAGCATCATGCCGGCAAGCGGCCGCCGCTCGCGCCTGCGGCGGTGCGCGCCACGGCGCGGCGCCCGGGCCAGCAAACCGCGCGACCGCAGGAAGGCCTTGGTCCACGTGTAGCCCCAGTTGAACCGGTGGTCCTTCACCAGATGCTCGTGGAAGTGCCTAGCCGTGAAGCCCTGATAGCGGTTACGGTACAGCGTCGCCACCTCCTCGCACCGGTCAGCCGGAACCCGCTTGCCGGAGCGCTTGCCCACCCGGCGGTCAAACAGCCCGGGCCTCGCCTTCCTCCTCAAAACGAACCGACCCGCGCCGGAACGTCCGCTCGCTCTTGCCCAGCAACTCCGCCGCCTCCATCTGACTGAGCTCCGAGGCCTCGTAACGGCCAAAAACGCTCATGAACTTCATCATTCGCACAACCCTTCGGGCCTCCGTCCGGCTCATGCTGACCCCCCAAAAAGGGCCAGCCTAGCGGACAGATCGTGTGCTACTTAAACCGGTCATATCGTGTGCTACCGACAACCGATAAGCTCCTTGTTGCCGCCATGTGCGGCTCTACGTACAGTCAGCTTTTCGGGACGTCCGACAGGATATGGTATGGACAAGCGATTGTCTCTGGAGTTGTTCCCCGGCCCAGCATTTCTGGTTGGAAATGCCATGGGTGGCATATTTGCGGGCGCGGGGTTGGGGGCGGTCGCGACAGCAGCCGCGATTGCACTGCGGTGGAAATGGGACCGACGCCTATCGCTGATGGCCATGTCGATATTCGGCCTGACCCTTTTCCTCCTGGCCGCAGGCCTGTTTTTCGATAACACGTTTTTTGTGAAGGTCAGCAACACCGTCGGTTCGCTGGCGTTGGCTGCAATCGTCGCGGTCGGAATGCTACTCAGGCCCAGTCTTCTGCAGCGAACGCTTGGTTACTCGATCCACTTGACCGACCAGGGATGGCGGGTCCTGCATCTGGCGTGGATTTCCTTGTCGATAGCGAGAGGAGCCACAAACGAATTGGTGTGGCGGAACTTTTCAGATCACACGTGGGCCATTTACAATGGCCTGTCGGATTTCGCATGGATCGGCCTGTTCTTCCTGCTAACCCACGGGGTGGCGCGACAGTACTGGAACGAACCAGCCTCGGTTGCCGCCTGCTGCGAACCTGGGAGGAATCCCCTAGTCTCACCACAGGAGGCCGAGTACCGTTCCGGAATCTTGCCTTTCACGGACATTCGCTTTGACCCCGGGTGCGAAAGGTGGCGGAGGATAGGAAACTGGATGCGGGCATTCTGCTCTGGTTCGTGCGCAATCAGGGAAAACTGACTGAATTCCTGCGCATTATGCCGCCTTCGTTTCCGAGCACCGCGCACACTCGCCTTCCAGCTCTACGATGGGATGAGCAGGCTTGAAGCCTGCATGCTCGGCGGCACCCTGTAGCCCTTGGGCCACCAGATCCGACGGCGCTTCCTGCACGGTGCCGCAGTGGCTGCAGACCATGAACACCACGGCCTCGCCGGGGTGATGTTCGTGATCGCATGCGAAGTACGACGCCTTTGATGCGAGCCGGTGCACGCAGCCGGCCTCCTGCAGAAAATCGAGCGCGCGGTAGACCTGAACTGCCTGGACTATCTTCGGTACGCTCAGGCGGTCAACGAGCTCATAAGCGGTGAGCGGCTTTTCCTCTTGGGCCAGCACTGTCAGAACACGCGCGCGCATCTCGGTGAACGGAAGTTTCCGTGCCGCAGCGAACGCGCGGGCGCGGTCAATCATGGCTGCCACGTCGGAGTGGGCTGTGTGCGCATGGCCATGCCCCCCGCATCGCTCGTGATGTGCCTTTTCGCCGGCCATGGCCGAGACCTCCTTGACCGTCGCGATAGTGTAATGATATTACACCCCTTCGTACTAAAGTATTACACCCTCGGGGGATCATGGCCAAGACCCAATCGGACAATTGTCTACCGGTGACTGTGCTCTCAGGCTTCCTCGGCGCCGGCAAGACCACGCCGCTCAACCATGTCCTGAACAACCGTGAGGGCATGAAGGTCGCTGTGATCGTCAATGACATGAGCGAGGTGAACATCGACGCCGAGCTTGTGAAGCAGGATGGCGCCCTCTCGCGCACCGACGAGAAGGTAGTCGAGATGTCCAACGGCTGCATCTGCTGCACCTTGCGCGACGATCTCCTTAAGGAAGTGCGCCGGCTCGCCGAGGACAAGCGCTTCGACTACCTTGTGATCGAATCTACAGGCATCGCCGAGCCCTTGCCGGTGGCGACCACCTTCGACTTCCGCGACGAGGACGGCCAGTCCCTCTCGGATGTCGCCCGGCTCGACACGATGGTCACGGTGGTCGACGCGGTGAACCTGTTGAAGGACTATTCGAGCCAGGATTTCCTGCGCGATCGCGCAAAGACGGCGGGTGACGGAGATGACCGCGCACTCGTTGATCTCCTCGTCGAGCAGATCGAATTCGCCGATGTCGTGGTCCTCAATAAGGCGGGTACGGCGACGCGCGAACAGCTTGATCTCGCCCGCAGGATCATCGCGGCGCTTAACAGCGAGGCGCGCATTATCGAGGCGGACTATGGACGCGTGCCGCCGGGCGCGGTGCTCGACACAGGTCTGTCTGATTTCGAACGCGCGCAGACGCATCCGCTCTGGTTCAAGGAGTTGAATGGCTTCATGGACCACATGCCGGAAACCGAGGAGTACGGGATCCGGTCCTTCGTCTACCGCGCCCGCCGCCCCTTCGCGCCGATGGCCTTCAACGCCTTCGTCAACAAGCCTTGGCCGGGTGTCATCCGCGCCAAGGGCTTCTTCTGGCTGGCGACGCGGCCAAACTTCGTGGGCGAACTCGCCCAGGCCGGCGCGCTGGTGCGCACTTCAAAACGCGGCCTCTGTTGGTCCGCCGTGCCACGCGAGCGCTGGCCCGACAGCGCCGAGTGGCGCGCGAGCATGGAGCCATACTTCGACAATACGTTTGGCGACCGCAGGCAGGAGATCGTCTTCATCGGACTTGCCGACCAAATGGACGAAGCCGCCATCCGTGCCGAACTGGATGCGGCGCTCACGGGCATGGTCGACCGCTTTACGCCCGACGCGTGGAAGCACCTGCTTGATCCCTTCCCGAACTGGGAGCAGCAGGCGGCATGAGCGTGAAGGATCCCGCCAAAGACGCCTGCCTCTCCGTCTGCTTCCGCTGCAAGCCCGAGGGCTGGCGTGGAGACGCAGAAGCGCGTCGCCCCGGCGCTGACCTCGCCGATGCGATCGAGACGAAAGCGGCACGGCGGGGCATCGATCTGGAGGTGCTCCGCGATGTCCGCCGCATGAGCCAGTGCAAGCGGCCCTGCGTCATAGCGTTCTCGCATCCGGAGAATTTCACTTATCTATTCGGCGATTTGGACCCGGCGCACGACGCGCCCGCCATCATCGACGCCTTCCTCCTCTATGGCGCGAAGCCCGATGGCTTCATGGAGCGCATCGAACGGCCCGAGGCCTTGCAGGCCGGCATTCTGGGCCGACTGCCACGCCTAGCATGTGGCGCGCGGCAGGTAGAGCGCCGGCTCGCAGCTGTCCACGCCACCTGACCACTATCGCCCACTGATCCGAGGACTCTCATGACCGTCACACTTGCCCACACGCGCCGTTCCGCGCTCGCACTGGCGGCGTCCGCCGCGGCTGCCGCGGCCCTGCCTTCGCAGACCTCCGCGCAGGACGCCGGCGTCCTGCGCGTCGCCTCGCCCTGGGACTGGACATCGAACGAGCCGACCGACACCGGCTACATCATGGCTCGCATGCAGATCGCCGAAACGCTTGTGATGGTCGAGCCGGACGGCAAGCTCATTGGTGGCATCGCCGAAAGCTGGACGGTGAGCGAAGATAAACTCACGTGGCGGTTCAAGGTCCGCGCTGGCGTTGTCTTCCATGATGGATCGCCGGTGACGGCGGAAGCAGTGACGGCGAGCCTCAGGCGCTCACTCGCGGGCGAGAGCATGCAGCAGATCCCGGTCGATCAGCTGACCGTCGAGGGTGACACGTTTACACTGAAGACTAAGACGCCCTTCAGCCACCTCCCGGCGGTGCTCGTCGACCACGCCGCGGTCATACTCGCGCCCACCTCATGGGGAGCGGATGGCAAGGTGTCCCGTGTGATCGCCACCGGCCCATTCCGCATTACCTCCATTGACGGGAAAACCGTGATCGAGTTGGAGCGCTTCGACCGCTACTGGGGAGAGAAGCCGAAGGTCGAGCGCGTCCGCTACACCGCCATACCCAATGGCGACACGCGGACCAACGTGGCCATCGCCGGCGATCAGGACATCATCTTCACGACGGTGCCGGCCGCGACGCCACGCATCGATTCCGGTGGCCAGATGAAGGTCGAAAGCCTCACCACTCCCCGCGTCAGGGTTATGGCGTTCAATTCCGGCCTGCCGCAGTTCGCTGATGTCCGCGTACGCCGCGCCATCAACATGGCCATCGATCGCAAGGGGATCGCCTCGGCTGTTCTGCGCCATCCTGGATCGGCAGCGACACAGCTTCTGCCTCCGGCCGTGCCGGCCTGGCATGACGCAACGCTCCCGCCCTATCCTTTCGACGTGGCCGGCGCAAACGCGCTGCTTGACGAGGCAGGCTGGGTGCGCGGCGCGGATGGCGTGCGCGCCAGGGATGGTGTGCGTCTCGCGGCAACGATGCTCACGATCACGAACCGCCCGGAGCTGACCGTGATGGGCACGGCGATGCAGGCGCAGCTGAAAGCTATCGGCATGGAGCTCGCTGTCGAGCCGGGCCCGTCGGCGGCGATCCCCGCCGCGATCCAGGCCGGCACGATGCAGATGACCATGTTCGCGCGCACCTATGTCAACGTACCGGAGGTGATCGCTACCATTATCCCGGACTTCACTCGTGAGCGCTCGACTTGGGGCACGCTGAATTGGTCGGGTCGCGATCGCGTCAAGGCGCTCACCGACGAGTATGTTCAGAGCTTCGACGACGCACGCAAATCCGTCCTGCGCCGGGAAATCCTGAAGATCATCCAAGATGAGGTCCCCGTCGCCGCCGTCTCGTGGTTCGAGCACACGGTCGCGGTCAATCGGCGCGTCAGGGGCCTCGTCATAGACCCGTTCGAGATGCGTTACATGCTGCACCAGGTCAGCTTGAACTAACGGGGACGGGCGGGACTTGGACGCATCTGCGGCATCACCGGGCTCAGTAGGCGCAGCCATCGGATTGCGTCTTCTGGCGACGTTGTTCTTCTCGCTGATGAGCCTGTCGGTGCGGATCGCCTCCGTCGAGGCTCCGGTCGGCCAGATCGTGTTCTGGCGCAGCGGGGTCGCACTTGTGCCGATACTCGGCTATCTCGCCTTGCGCGGCCAACTGCGCTACGGGCTCAAGACCGACCGGCCGCTCGGGCACATCAAGCGCAGCCTCTATGGCTGCGCGGCGATGTTCTTCTCGTTCCTGTCGATCGCCCATCTGCCGTTGGCGCTGGCGACGGCGCTCTCCTTCCTCGCGCCGCTGATCGTGGTACCAATCGCGGTGACGCTGCTCGGCGAGCGGCCTGGGATCGTTGTGGTGGCTGCGACGCTTCTCGGCTTCCTCGGCGTCGGGCTGATGCTCTGGCCGGCAATGGTGGGGCCGGAACTCGCGGTTGGCACGCTGATCGGTGTGGGCGCTGGGCTCGCCTGCGCTGCAACCACCGCGCTCGCCAAGACCGAGATCAAACGACTGACCGCGACTGAAGCGCCAGCCGCCATCGCCTTCTATTTCGCAGTAGTCTGCGCGGCCTGCGGGCTTGCGACAATGCCGTTCGGCTGGGCCGACGTTGGCCGCACCGCGCTTTTTGCGTTCATCGCCTCCGGCCTTTTCGGCGGCTTCGCGCATATCGCCATGACTGAAGCTGTCGCCTGTGCGCCGGTATCGACGCTCGCGCCCTTCGAATACACAGCGACGATCTGGGCGCTGCTGTTCGACGTTCTGATTTTCGCACTCTGGCCAGAGCCGTTTAGCCTCATCGGCGCACTGCTCATCGTGATCGCCGCAGCCTGCGTCGCCTTCGCCGACCGGATTGGCGCGCGGCTCAAGGGTGTACAGGCATGAACGTGGTCCTGCGCGTTATCATCCTGCGGATCGGTCAGGCGCTAGCGACAGCGGCGGTGCTCGCCTCGCTCTGCTTCGTCTTCGTCCATGCGCTGCCGGGCGATCTCGCCCTGCGCGTGGCCGCCGCCCGTGTCGGTGACGAACGCGTCACACCGGAGACAGCCGAGCGTATCCGCCGCGAGGAGGGCCTCGATCGCCCGCTGATCGTCCAGTACGGCCAGTGGATGGGGAAGCTCGCGCGGGGCGATCTTGGCCGCTCGCTGCTTTCGGGCAAGCCTGTCACACAGGAACTCGCCTATCATGCTGCTTTCACGCTCCAGCTCGGCCTGATCGGCTGGCTGCTCTCCTACCTTATCGCATTGCCGCTTGGCATCATTGCCGGGTTTAAGCCCGGTGGTGTCATCGACCGGGCGACGGACGCGCTGGCCGTGACGCTCGCCTCGCTGCCCAGCTTCCTGGTCGGCATCGGGCTCATCACGCTGTTCGCGCTGACGCTGCGCTGGCTGCCGCCGGCCGGCTTCAGGACTGGGGTGCATATGGTGCTGCCGGCCTTCACGCTGGCGCTATCCCTCGTCGCGTTCTCCATTCCCGTGATCCGCAACGCGGTGGTGGAGGTGCGCTCGGCCTTCTTTATGACTTACGCGCAGGTGAAGGGCCTGACCCCCGTCGCAGCTTTTGGGCACCATGGGGTGCGTAACGCAACAATCCCGGTCGTGACCTATGCCGCGCTGCAGTTCGCTTTCGTCATCGACGGCTTTGTGGTGATCGAAACCTTGTTCAACTATCCGGGCCTCGGCGAATTGCTGGTCAAGGCGCTGATCGCGCGCGATGTGCCGATCATCATGGGGGCGGGGCTCATTATTGGCTTCGCCTTCGCCGTCATCAGTCTGATGGCCGACCTTGTGCGCCTTTGGCTCGACCCACGCGGGCTTGCGGAGGCGCGTGCATGAGCATGGTTCTTCAGCCTGCCCGCACGCGCAGCATGCCGGCTTCCATCTGGCCGCTGGTAGCGCTGACTGGCCTTGCGCTAACCGGGCCATTTCTAGCGCCGCAGGATCCGAATGCGCAGAACCTGATGCGGGTGATGGAGGCTCCGGGCGTAGTGCACATCCTCGGCACCGACCATGTTGGCCGCGACATTCTCTCTCGCGTGCTGGCCGGGGCGCCTCATTCTCTGGGCCTCGCCATGCTCTGCGTCGCATTGGCGGCGAGCGTAGGCGTCGCGCTTGGGCTTATGGCTGCCAACAGCGGAATCATCGCCCGTGCCCTGATCATGCGTCTGGCCGATCTGATGCTGGCCTTTCCCGGCCTGCTCCTGGCGCTTCTCTTCGCCGGTTTCCTCGGTGGCGGCATCTGGCCGATGCTTATCGGGTTAAAACTAGCACTTTGGCCGCAGTACGCCCGCATGGCCGAAGCCGTGGCCACAAGCGTGCTCCGAGAAGGCCATGTCGAGGCTGCGCGCCTCGCTGGGTTTTCCGAGCGCACCATCCTCATCCGTCATGTCTTGCCACCCGTGCTGCGCGCAGTGATGCCTCTCGCCACACTCGGCGTCGGGCAGGCCATCATGTCGATCTCCGCGCTCGGCTTCCTCGGGCTTGGTCTGAAGCCGCCCACGCCCGAATGGGGCGCGATGATCAATGAACTCCTGCCCTTCCTCGCCGAGGGCTTCGTCCAGATGGCCGCTCCCTGTATGATGATCTTCGTGTCAGTGCTGGCGCTGACTTTGGCGGGCCGCGCGTTTGCTGTGGACACAATGGGAGGTGGCAATGACTGAAGCCGCGCTGACGATCTCCCATCTTTCCATCCATGACAGGAACGGCGTTGCGCTTGTGGATGATGTATCGCTGTCCGTACCGCGCGGGGGCGTTCTCACGCTTATTGGCGAGACCGGCAGCGGCAAAAGTCTGATCGCGCAGGCCGCGTTCGGCCTCCTGCCGTCCGGACTGTCCGTCTCGGGAGACATCAAGGTCAGCGTCCACGGGCCAATTCCTGCGAGCGAACCGAAACGTCGTGCCGCTCTGTGGCGCGATCAGATCATGTTGATCCCGCAGGAGCCGTCCGCCGCGCTCGACCCAACCATGCGCGTAAAGCGGCAGATGGCGCTGGCAGGCCTTGCTCAGGAGGCGATCGAACCCGCTCTCGCGGCCTTCGATCTGCCCGGCTCGACCGCACAGGCGTACCCTTTCACGCTTTCCGGCGGCATGGCTCAAAGGGTGCTGGTGGCCTCAGCGCTGGGCGTTGGCGCGCCGATCATCGTCGCTGACGAGCCGACCAAGGGCCTGGACGCCGACCGCGTGACCCAGGCGATCGCCACACTCAAGCGCCTTTCGGCCGCTGGGCGCAGCCTGCTCGTCATCACCCACGATTGCAGGCTCGCAGAGGAGCTTCCCGGAGAACTGGCGATCATCAGGAATGGCCGGGTCGAAGAACAAGGCCCGAGTGCACGGCTGTTGTCCGCCCCCCAAAGCGACTACGCCCGAACATGGCTGTCCGCCGATCCGCGTAATTGGCCGCGCTGTTATCGCTGCTGCGACATGACGAGCCTTGCGCTATCCGCGCACGGTCTCTCCTTCGCCTGGCCAAAGGGGGCAACGCTGTTTGAGGACCTCGACCTGCACCTGCCGAAGGGCGGCGTGCTGGCGATCTCGGGGCCGAGCGGCAGCGGCAAGAGCACGCTGGGCGACATTCTGCTTGGCCTGCGCCCTCCGATCGCCGGCAGCGTCGAATGGGGCGGACTCGACATCGTCGCCGCTCCATCCGCCATCCGGCCTCGTCGACAGCGCTATCAAAAGCTGCATCAAGACCCGATCAAGGCCTTCATGCCGCACCTCACTTTTGCGCGCCAATTCCTTGCTCTCGAAGACGTCAAATCTGGCCTCTCGGTCGCTCGCGACCTGCCGCCGCTGCTGGAAAGACTGAGGATCAATGATCGGCTGATGAGCCGCCGCCCGAGCGAGGTTTCCGGTGGCGAGGCCCAGCGGCTCGCACTGGCACGCATCCTTCTTCTGGATCCAGTTGCGATAATCGCAGATGAACCGACCTCGCGGCTCGACCCGGTCGTTCAACGTGAGACGATGCAGCTCCTGCGCGCAACCGTCGATCAACAGGGGCTGGGCCTTGCCCTCATCAGTCATGACCAAGCGCTACTCGCCGCCATCGCGGACGATCATCTCGCACTCGGTCCGAGAGCATGAGGCCGAAAACTCTAGCCTCAGGTGATCCAAGGATTGGGGGCAGAGCACACCCAGCGTTCCTCGGAATTCGGCCCGCGCAGCAGGCTTGGAGGCAACCAGTCCGGTCAAGGCAGAGGCCTTCTCGGGGAAAAACAGGCCAAAACAACCCATAAGGACGGTGACTGCTGCTCCCGCACTATTGAGCCAATCCATTCTACGACGCTCCTGTTGCGAAATGTCGGAGCACTCTAGCGGGGATGTTTCTACTGTGCTGGACTCGAAGGTGTTGACAAAGTGGATTCACAAATCACGTGATTTCTGATTCAAGGCTGTTCTTTGCGGATAACAGCGATGGTTCGCGGGTTGATGTCGGACAAGGAATGGGCGTTTTTCGAGCCATTTGTCATCGAGAGGGGACCGAAGCGTGGACGACCTCCAGGCGATCATCGACTGGTGCTTGATGGCGTGTTTTGGATCGCCAGGACCGGCGCGCCTTGGCGGGATTTACCCGAGCAGTTCGGCAAGTGGGGCTCCGTCTACCGTCAGTTCCGCCGCTGGTCTGTCGCCGGGATTTGGGATGCGATGCTGGAGGCGTTGAAT
>NZ_JBJTER010000113.1:0-13255 GCF_046093005.1 Aestuariivirga sp. | reverse complement strand
GGCGTTCAGCCATACCGTCTCGACCTGGCGGCGGGCGCCGTCGGTGTCGCCCGTGGCGATCAGCGCGCGGGCCAGGGCCAGCGCGCCTTCGGCGGTCACGGGCTTGCGCTTGGCGAAATGGCCCAGGATCAGGTCCGGGCTCTCCTTGTTGACATAGAGCGAGCGTTCGGCGCGCTTCATAAGGGATTCCGAGAGCGGCCATTTCGGCGCCCCGTCAAGGAAAGCCATGATGCGCTGGTAGCCGGCATCATTCGGATGGTCGCGCAGATAGATCAGTTCAACGAGCTTGATCGCCGCAACGTCGCCCGAACGCTCCGCCGCTTGCCCGGCCGCCACGAAATCGCCCTTGAGCGCCAGCTTCGCCGCCTCGATGGCGGCGGCCGAGGGCTCGGCGGCGGCGACGCTCACGCCCAGTCCGCTCACGGCGAGCGGCGGCATTACCGCCGCCGCGGCGGCGAGGGCAAACAGGCTTGCACGCAGGAACCGGCTGATACGCATGAACAATCCAATCCAAACCGTTTACGCTTCCGCCTGCCGCTAGGGGGCAAATGCGCCGGGAGGATGGCAGTGGCGCCACAGAGCCCCGGCGCTTGCCGCTGTCCTGGCAAACGTCTATGGTGCCGCGCCTTGCGCAGGCGGCGCTCCCGCAGACCTGCGAATCTAGGCCCCACATGGTTTCCAAGTCATTACCGGAGCAGCGCGCCGTGACGTTCAGAGGTTCCTTTCCCGCCCTCATCACTCCCATGCACAACGGCGCCGTCGATATCGCGGCCTTCCGGAAACTCGTGAACTGGCAGATCGAGCAGGGATCGCACGGTCTGGTGCCGGTGGGCACCACCGGCGAGAGCCCCACGCTGACGCCTGAAGAGCACATGCAGGTGATCGAGGTTTGCATCGCCGAGGCGAAGGGCCGCGTTCCGGTGATCGCCGGCACCGGCTCCAACAGCACCCAGGAAGCGATTGACTACACCCGCCACGCCAGGGACGCCGGGGCCGATGCGGCGCTGGTCGTCGTTCCCTACTACAACAAGCCCACCCAGGACGGCCTCTACGCGCATTTCAGGGCGATCGCCGACGCGGTGGATATTCCGATCATCGTCTACAACGTGCCGGGGCGCACGGTGGCCAACATCTCCGTCGAGACGCTGGCCCGGCTCTCGCATGACTGCAAGAACATCGTCGGCACCAAGGATGCCTCCGCCGATCTGACGCGCCCGTCGCGCCAGCGGCTGGCATCGGGCAAGGATTTCATCCAGCTGTCGGGCGAAGACGGCACGGCCCTGGGCTTTAACGCCCATGGCGGCGTTGGCTGCATCTCGGTGTCCGCCAACGTGGCGCCAAAGCTCTGCGCGCAATTCCAGGAAGCGACGCTGAAAGGCGATTATGCCGCGGCACTCACCCTGCAGGACCGGCTGATGCCGCTGCATCACGCGCTGTTCGTGGAGACGAGCCCCGGCCCGGTCAAATATGCCGCGAGTCTCCTCGGCCTGTGCTCGGCCGAGGCCCGCCTGCCGATGGTGCCGGTCGCCGAATCAACCAAGACGGCGGTGCGCGCCGCGCTGTTTCACGCCGGGTTGCTCAACTGAAATGAGTTCAAAGAGCGGTGGCGCCAAGGCGCCGCGCAAGCAGGCTGGCATCAAGGTCGTCGCCGACAACCGGCGCGCCCGCTTCGATTACGAGATCCTGCAGCCCTTCGAGGCGGGCATCGAGCTCCAGGGCTCGGAGGTGAAATCGCTGCGCACCGGGCACATCAACCTCGCCGAGGCTTATGCGGCGATGAAGGGCGGTGAATTGTGGCTGATCAATTCCAACATCCCGGAATACCGCGAAGCCAACCGATTCAACCATGAGCCCAAGCGGCCGCGCAAGCTGCTCCTTCACAAGCGCGAGATCAACAAGCTGGCGGCGGGCGTGCTGAAGGAGCATCTCACCATCGTGCCGCTCAAGATGTTCTTCAACGGCCGCGGCCGGGTGAAGGTGGACATCGCGCTGGCCCGCGGCAAGAAGCTGCATGACAAGCGCGAAACCCTCAAAGAGCGCTCATGGGACCGTGAGCGCGCCCGGCTGATGCGCGAGAAAGGCTGAGCCGCATGCAGTTTCTGCAGCATCTGGTGGGCCGGACCATGCCGGACGTGGCGCTGGAGGCGACATCGGGAAGCCCCGTCAGCCTGGCGCGCGTTCCCGGCACGGCGGTGATCTTCTGCTACCCCTACACGGGCAGGCCTGGCTATTCCGATCCGCCGAACTGGGATCATATTCCCGGCGCCCATGGTTCAACCCCGCAGGCGCTCGCCTATGCCGAGGCCTATGGCCAGTTCCGCCGCCTTGGCGTCAAGCTGTTCGGGCTCAGCCTGCTCGATACCGAATGGCAGCAGGAGTTCGTGAGCCGCCACCGGCTGACCTTCCGGCTGCTGTCGGACCCCGCGCGCGCCGTGCAATCGGCGCTGTCGCTTCCCCTGTTCGAGACCGGCGGCGTGGCCTATCTGCAGCGCATGACCTTCGTGCTGCAAGACGGCGTCATCACGGCGGTGCGATTTCCGGTTCCGGAGCCTGAGCAAGACGCAGCCGAGGTGCTGGCCCTCCTTTCGTGAGCGCCGTCCTAGGGCTTAGCGTCGAGGAATGCCTTCACCCGGCCGAACACCGCGTGGAACATGGCGGGCGTCAGCACACCCGTGTTGGTGTTGTAGCGCGAGCAGTGGTAACTGTCGAAAAGCCTGAGCCCGGCAACCGCGTGTTCGGCGCCATGCGCGAATGGAAAAGCGGATTTGCGGCTCTCCAGCGCCGTCAGCACCGCGTCATGCGCAACCCGTCCAAGCGCCACGATGGCGGCGAGCCCTTCCAGTGAAACGATCCGTTCACGGAGGAACATGTTGCAGGCCTTGATTTCCGCGGGCAGCGGCTTGTTCTGCGGCGGCAGGCAGCGCACGGCGTTGACGATCATCGCGTCCTTGAGGGTGAGGCCGTCCTTCGGGTCTGCGGCGTAGCGGCCCTCGGCGAAGCCATAGGCCAGCAGTGTCTGGTAGAGAAGCTCGCCCGCGTAATCGCCGGTGAAGGGCCGGCCGGTGCGGTTGGCGCCCTGCAGCCCGGGCGCCAGCCCGACGATCAGCAGCCGGGCCTCGGCGGCGCCGAAGCACGGCACGGGACCGTTGAACCAGCCGGGATGCGCCTTGCGCTGTTGTTGCCGGAAATCCGCAAGCCGCGGGCAGCGCGGACAATCATGCCCCGGCTCCGCCATCGGGTCAGATGTCCGCAAAGTCCTCGAAGCTTTCGCGCGGCGGCGCCATCGGCCGCTCGCGCCGCTCCGACGGGTCGCGGCCGATCTCGTCGCGCAGGTCGGCGAGGTCGATGAACTGGACGGTCTGGCGGCGCAGGTCGTCGGCGATCATCGGCGGCCTGGTGGTCAGCGTCGAGACCACGGTCACCCGGCGGCCCCGCGCCTGCACGGCGGCCACCAGCGAGCGGAAGTCGCCATCGCCCGAGAACAGAACGATGTGATCGAGTTCTGCCGACAGCTGCATCACGTCAATGGCCAGCTCGATGTCCATGTTGCCCTTGACCTTGCGGCGGCCGGTGGCGTCCGTATATTCCTTGGCGGGTTTGGTCACCACCCGGTAGCCGTTGTAATCCAGCCAGTCGATCAGCGGCTTGATCGGTGAATACTCGGCATCTTCTATGAGCGCGGTGTAGTAGATTGCCCGGATCAGCCGCGCGCGCTTGCGGAAAAATCCGAGGAGCCGCTTGTAGTCGATGTCGAAGCCCAGCGTCTTGGCGGTGGCGTAGAGGTTGGACCCGTCGATGAACAGCGCGACGCGCTCGTCCGGATAAAAATGCATGGATGAAATCCTCGTCTGGTGTATAGGCCGGATTTAGACAGACACGCGGATTTGCTCAAGCGAAATGATATTGATCGGTCTCGGCGCCAACCGCAGCGGACCCTGGGGAAGCCCGCGCCAGACGGTGCTGCGGGCGCTTCGTGAACTCAACACCGGCGGCATCCGGCTGAAGCGCGCGTCCGGGCTTCTTGTGTCGGCCCCCTTTGGCCGCACCGATCAGCCTGATTTCGTCAATGCGGTGGCCGAAGTCGAAACCAGGCTTTCGCCGCGGGTGCTTTTGGCCCGGCTCCACGCGATCGAGCGCAAGGCGGGCCGCCGCCGCGGGCTGCGCTGGGGGCCGCGCACGCTCGACCTTGATCTCCTCGATTACCATGGCCTGATCCGCCGCCACGGCCACCGGCCGCGGCTGCCGCACCCGGGAATCTCATCGCGCATTTTCGTGCTCGCACCGCTGGCCGGCATCGCGCCCGGCTGGCGGCATCCCGTCAGCCGCCAGACCGCCGCCACGCTGTTGCGGCGGCTTGACCAGGCGGGCGAGGGGCGCCTGCTTTAATCGGCCCTTAAGCCTGGTTTCGGCATGCTGGCTCCGATTTGGGTCTTGCCTGGGCCGGGTTGCATATGCGTCTTTTCCTTTGCCTGATCGCGCTGATCGCGGGCCTGCTGCCAGCCGCCGCGGGCGAGCCGCGTTTTGGCCCGCAGGCCTTCGAGATTTTCGGGACCATGGAGGGCGCGGGTGGCGCGGCGCCTGGCCGCCCCGCGAGGTTCAATTCGCAGTCATTTCAGATTTTCGGCGGCATCGACGGCCGGTGGATGGAAGGCGCGGCGTTCTGGGACAATACCGAACCTCGCCTGGCGGCGATGCGGCCGCGCGTTATCCGTTTCAATAGCCATCTGCCGCCAGGTTCGATCCTGGTCCGGACCGGCGAACGCAAGCTCTATTTCATCCTGCCGGAGGGCCAGGCGGTGGCCTATCACGTCGGCGTCGGGCGCGAAGGCTTCGCCTGGACCGGGCGCAGCACGGTATCGCGCAAAGCCAGATGGCCGGACTGGCGGCCGCCGCCCGAGATGATCGACCGCGAGCGCCGCAGGGGCAACCACCTGCCGGAATTCGTTGCCGGCGGGCCGGACAATCCGCTGGGCGCGCGCGCCATCTACATCGGCAACACCCAGTTCCGCATTCATGGCACCAACGAGATCTGGAGCATTGGCCAGGCCGTGTCATCGGGCTGCATCCGCATGATGAACGCCGACGTGATCGACCTCTACAACCGGGTTGCGCTTGGGGCAACCGTGGTGGTGGAGCGCTGACCGTCCGTTTTCTTCCGCGCGATAAACCCTCCCTTAACCTAAACAAGTCATTGTCCTCGATTATTCGTTTGTTCTGGAGTTCGGGGCATGCCGTCCAATCTTCGCCGTCCGGCCTGGCTTTTTTCCAAGCCGCAGTTCCTGATGTCAGCCGCCGCCGCCGTCTTGCTCGCCGGCTGTTCCGCCGAGTCCGACCGTTTCACCGCCAACCCGTCCGAAGCCGATCCGGTCTATACCGCCAGCGTGCCACAGCGCATGACGGCGGCCAATGCGGGCCTGGATAACGAGGTGACGTCAAAGCCGCTCGCCGGGGCCTCGCAGCAGCAGCCGCCCGCCTATGACTACACCAAGTCCTATCAGGCGCCGCAGTACCGTCAGCCGGAAACCGCCGCCGCCGCGCCGGCCGCCACCGGCGGCACGATCACCGTCGGGCCGGGCATGACGCTTTATTCCATTGCCCGCGCCAACAATGTCTCGGTCTCGCAACTGGCCGCCGCAAATGGGCTCAAGGCCCCCTATGCGGTGCATACTGGCCAGACGCTGCGCCTTCCGGGGATCGATGCACCGACGGCGCCAGCGACCGCCTCTTTCGCTGAACCGGAATCAACGCCGATCGCGCCCAAGCCCGGCGAACCGGCGGTCGAGCAGATCACCCGCATTCCGGCCAAGCCGGCAAGCGGCCTCCATACGGTCGCCAGCGGCGAGACGCTGTTCTCGCTCGGCCGCAGCTATGGCGTATCGCCCTTCGCCATCGCCGATGCCAACGGCCTGCCGCACAACACGCAGCTGAAGCTTGGCCAGCAGGTGAAAATCCCGGGTGGTAACGCGCCCGCGCCGGCAGCCGCTGAAAAGCCCGCCGAAACGCCGAAGCTCGCCACCGCGCCGGAAGTGCCGGCGGCGCCCGCGCCGGAAAAGCCCGCCGCGGAGCAGGAACAGCTTGCCGCCGCCCCTGAAGCCGCGGCACCCGCCAAGGACCAGTCGTCGATCGCCGCGGCACAGCCCGAAACGGCCGCCCAGGCGCCCATCGACGGCATGCCTGGCATGCGCTGGCCGGTGCGCGGCAAGATCATCTCCGGCTTCGGCCCGAAGGCCAACGGCCTCAAGAACGAGGGCATCAACATCGCGGTGCCCGAGGGCACCTCGATCCGCGCCGCCGCCGATGGCGTCGTCGCCTATGCCGGCAATGAACTCAAAGGCTACGGCAATCTGGTGCTGATCCGCCACGACAGCGGCTATGTCACCGCCTATGCCCACGCCAAGGAACTTTTCGTCAAGCGCGGCGACACCGTGAAGCGCGGCGACGTCATCGCCAAGGCCGGCCAGACCGGCTCGGTGTCAAGCCCGCAGCTGCACTTCGAAGTGCGCACGGGCGCGGTGGCGCTTGATCCGATGAAGTTCCTGTCATCCTCCACCGCGGCGAACTGACCTTTTCCCAAGCGAAGCGAACCGAGGGCCCGGGGCTTTTGCTCCGGGCCCTTGCCTTTGCGTCCCGCGCTGGGCCAAGCTGTGCCCGCTTTCCGGGGAGCAGGGCGATGATCACCGTTTGGGGACGGCGCAATTCCGTCAATGTGCAGAAAGTGCTGTGGGCGCTGGAAGAGCTCGAGCTCCCTTACCGGCGCGAGAATGTCGGCGGCAGCTATGGCGGCAACCGCGATGCTGATTTCCTGGCCATGAACCCGATGGGGCTGGTGCCCGTGATCCGCGACGGCGACGTCACCATGTTCGAGTCCAATGCCATCCTGCGCTATCTCTGCGCCCGCTACCGCGCGGGGGTCCTGCGCCCTGCTGATCATTGGAGCCTGGCGATGGCGGAGCAGTGGATGGAATGGCAGCAACAGGCCTTTGCGCCCGCTGTCACTCAGGTCTTCATGAACATGGTGCGGAGCCTCCCCGAAAACCGGAACTCCGAAGCGGTGGCGGCTGGCCAGCAGGCCGCGGCCGAGGCGCTGCGCATTGCCGATGCGTGGCTCGCACGATACCCATGGTTCGCCGGGCATGCGTTCAGCGTCGGTGACATTGTGATGGGTGCGTTGCTGTGGCGCTACATGGGCGTCGATGTCGAGAAGCCCGAGACGCCGGACCTGATGCGGTGGTTCGAGGCCATCCAGCGGCGTGACGCCTTTCGCCGCGCCGTCATGGCGGTGCCGCGGGCCCGCTCGCTGGCGGAGTGGAAGCGCATCGAGCGGGAAAGCGCCTGAGTTTCGAGCCGCCAGCCGAGGGTTGAAGCCGCGGCCCGTGTGTTTCATAAGCCGGTGCGGACTATGGATGGTTTCAAGGGGAGCTTTCGGGACATGGATTTCTGGCAGCAATATTTCTCCTTCATGTCGTCGCCCGAGGGCTGGATCGCGCTCGCCACGCTGGTTGCCATGGAAATCGTGCTTGGCATCGACAATCTGATCTTCATTTCGATCCTCTCCAACAAGCTTCCCGAGAAGGACCGCTCGCGGGCCAGGCGGATCGGCATCAGCGCGGCGCTGATCATGCGCCTCGCCCTGCTGGCCACGGTCTCCTGGATCGCCCAGCTCACCGCCCCGGTGGTGAGCGTGGCGGGGCTCGATTTTTCCTGGCGTGACATCATCCTGCTGGCTGGCGGCCTGTTCCTGGTCTGGAAGGCGACCAAGGAAATCCATCATTCGGTCGACCCCGACGACGGCAAGGAGAACATCGTGGGCCACGCCGCAACGCTCACGGTGGGCGGCGCCATATTCCAGATCCTGCTTCTCGACCTGGTCTTCTCGGTCGATTCGATCATCACCGCGGTGGGCATGACGGACCATATCGCCATCATGTATATCGCGGTCATCGCCGCCGTGGCGGTGATGCTGCTGGCGGCCGACCCGCTGGCCCGCTTCATCCACGCCAACCCGACCATCGTGATGCTGGCGCTGGCCTTCCTGATGATGATCGGCATGACGCTGATCGCCGAGGGCATGGGCTTCCATGTGCCCAAGGGCTATGTCTACGCCGCCATGGGCTTCTCGGCGCTGGTCGAGGGCCTCAACATGATGGCCAGGCGGGCCCGGCAGAAGGAGCGAGGTTGAAGCCGGGCGCGACTTGTTCTAGACAGCGCGTCCATTCATCCACCCATTGCGAGTGACGACATACGATGGCCCGTCAGTTCATCTACCATATGCACGGCCTCACCAAGGCCTATGCCGGGGGCAAGAAGGTTCTGGAGAACATCCATCTCTCCTTCTATCCGGATGCCAAGATTGGCGTGCTGGGCCCCAACGGCTCCGGCAAATCCACGCTGTTGCGCATCATGGCAGGCATCGACAAGGAATGGAACGGCGAGGCCTGGCTCGCCGACGGCGCCACCGTCGGCTACCTGCCGCAGGAGCCGGAGCTTGACCCCGCGCTCGACGTGATGGGCAATGTCATGGAAGGCGTCGCCCACAAGAAGGCGATCCTCGACGAATACAATGCGCTGATGGCCGACTACAACGACGAGAACGCCGAAAAGGCCGGTAAGATTCAGGACGTGATCGACTCGCAGAACCTGTGGGACCTCGAAGCCCAGGTCGAGCAGGCGATGGACGCGCTCCGCTGCCCCGCTGGCGAAGCCTCGATCGACAATCTCTCGGGCGGCGAGAAGCGCCGCGTGGCGCTGACCCAGCTGTTGCTGCGCAGGCCGGACCTCTTGCTGCTCGACGAGCCCACCAACCACCTTGACGCCGAGTCGGTGAACTGGCTCGAACATCACTTGCGCGATTATCCCGGCGCCATCCTGATCGTCACCCATGACCGCTATTTCCTCGACAATGTCACGGGCTGGATCCTTGAGCTCGACCGCGGCCGCGGCATTCCCTATGAGGGCAATTATTCCGCCTATCTCGGCCAGAAGGCCAAGCGCTTTGCCCAGGAATCGCGCGAGGACGCCGCCCGCGAGAAGGCGATCGCCCGCGAGCAGGAATGGATCGCCGCCTCGCCCAAGGCCCGCCAGGCCAAGTCCAAGGCCCGCATCAAGGCCTATGACGAGCTCCTCAAGATCAATGAAGACCGCGTCAAGTCGACCACCGCGCAGATCATCATTCCGCCGGGTGAGCGATTGGGCGCCACGGTGATCAATGTCGAGAACCTGTCCAAGGGCTATGGTGACCGGCTGCTGATCGACAATCTCTCCTTCAAGCTGCCGCCTGGCGGCATCGTCGGCATCATTGGCCCCAATGGCGCCGGCAAGACGACGCTTTTCCGCATGCTCACCGGCCAGGAAAAGCCGGACTCCGGCTCCATCGTCATCGGCGAGAGCGTGAACCTCGGCTATGTCGACCAGTCACGCGACTCGCTCGATCCGGACAAGACCGTCTGGCAGGAAATCTCGGGCGGCAATGACGTGATCTATCTCGGCAAGCGCGAGATGAATTCGCGCGCCTACACTGGCGCCTTCAATTTCAAGGGCGGCGACCAGCAGCAGAAGGTCGGAACGCTCTCGGGCGGGCAGCGGAACCGCGTACATCTGGCCAAGATGCTGAAGTCCGGCGCCAATGTGCTGCTCCTCGACGAGCCCACCAACGATCTCGACACCGAAACGCTGGCCGCGCTCGAGGAGGCGCTGGAGGATTTCGCCGGCTGCGCGGTGATCATCAGCCACGACCGCATGTTCCTGGACCGGCTGGCCACCCACATCCTGGCCTTCGAGGGTGACAGCCATGTCGAATGGTTCGAGGGCAACTTCCAGGACTACGAGGAAGACAAGAAGCGCCGCCTCGGCGAGGACAGCGTGATGCCGAAGCGCATCAAGTACAAGCAGTTCGCGCGCTGATGACGGGCGCCGAAGCCGGTGTTATCATCAATCACCCGATCAACATGATGCGATTCCAGCCATGACCATCTCCCGCCGCCTGTTCCTTGCCGCCCTCGCCGCCACCGCCGCCACGCCGGCCTTCGCGCAGGAGGCCCCGCCGGTTGACCTGTCGCAGGAACCCTTCCCGGTGAAGGACGAGGAGAACAAGATCGAATACAAATACCGCCGCCGCGAGATTGATTTCGAAACCGCGGAGGCGCCGGGCACCATCATCGTCGATCCCAAGAAGCGCTATCTCTATTTCGTCCTCGGCAACGGCAAGGCCATCCGCTATGGCGCGTCGGTGGGCAAGCAGGGCCGCACCTGGTCCGGCGAATCGACGATCGGGCGCATGGAAAAATGGCCGACCTGGACGCCCACGCCCGAGCACATCGCCGAATTTCCGAAGCTGGTGAAGTGGCAGAACGGCGGCATGCCGGGCGGGCCGGAGAATCCGATGGGCGCGCGCGCCCTTTATCTCTATCAGGGCGATGTCGACACCATCTACCGCATCCACGGCACCCATGACCCGAAGCTGGTCGGTAGGAAGAAGACCGCGGGCTGCTTCGCGTTGCTCAACGTCGACATCATCGACCTCTACAACCGGGTGCAGCTCGGCACCCGCGTGGTGGTGCTGGAATACTGATCCGGTTCAGTCCCCGTCCTTCGCCGCCGCGCCCTTGATCCGCGCCTCGCGCAGGTGCAGGTCGCGCGGATAACCCTTGATGTCCTCAGGATGCGCCAGCGCGAAAGTGCGCTTCTTCAGTTCCATCACCAGCTCGGCGCGGTCCTCGATATGGGCGAGTTCGGAAAAGGGAATGGGCGCGCCCACCCGCACCTTGAGGCGCGTGCCGATGCGCCGCGCGGTTTCGCGGAAAACGAGCGAAAGCCGCAGCGTGAGGCTCAGATGGCTGGCGAGCTGGAACAGGCGTGAGTTCTGGCCCACGAAGAACACCGGCACCACGGTGGCGCCGGAGGCGCGCAGCAGCTTGGCGGTGAACGGCGCCCAGGGCAGGTCCACCGCCGGGCCGCGCAACGGCTTTTCGGAGGTCGAGACTCCGCCGCCTGGAAAAATGCCGATGGCGTGGCCCTGTTTCAGCCAGGCCTGGGCCTGAAGCCGTGATCTGACATTGGTCTCGCGCGCCTCGCGGGTGGGCGCAAAAGCCACCGGCAGCAGATGCGCCGCCGCTTCCGGCGCCTGGCACAGCACGTCATTGGCCAGCACCTTGGTGTCCGGGCGAACCTTGGTTGCAAGCCAGGTGAGCGTGATGCCATCGAGCACCCCATAGGGGTGGTTGGCGATGAACAGAACGGGCCCGTCCGCCGGGGTGCGGGCCAGCGCCTCCTCGTCGTAATCCACCTTGATGCGCAGCAGGCGGATGGCCGAATCGAAAAAGCTCTCGCCATTGCGCAGGTTCTTCTGGTGCTGGGCATAGAGCTTCTTGAGCCGGCGCTGTCCGCCGATCTTTTCGATGGCCTGGATCACCGCGCGCTGCAAGGGCGGCTGATCGGCCGTCGAATAGCTGAACCGGATGGGGCGCGGAGCAGGAGTGGCTTGGCGTTTCGCCATGGAGGGCCGCAAATGATGAAGCAGGCTTTCCATCGCATGCCGTGCTTTTCGGGGCAATGGCGAAGCTTTCCCGGGGCCAGGCTTCCGGCCTATGATGCCGTCCGAGGAGGACAACATCTCATGTACACGCTCTATGCCCTCAACGGCGCCGGTTCCATGGCGCCCGAAGCCCTGCTCGCCGCTTGCGGCGCCGATTACAAGGTGATCGTCGTCGAGCGGATGCCGGACGGGTCCTTCCCGGAGTATTTCCATCGAATCAATCCCAAGGCCGAGGTGCCAACCCTGGTTCTGCCCGATGACACTGTCATGACGGAAAGCGCGGCCATGATGATCTACCTCGCCGACCTGTTTCCGGCGGCGGGGATGGCGCCCGCCATCGGGTCGGCCGCGCGCGCCCGCTATCTGCGCTGGCAGGTCTATCTCGCGGCCACCATCTACATGAGCGATCTCAGGCTGTTCTATCCCGCCCGCTTCTCAACCGATCCGGCTGCCGCTGACGGCATCAAGGCCAAGGCGGCGCAGGCGATGGACGCTGAATTTGCGATCTATTCTTCAGCGCTGGGCGAGGGGCCGTTCATCCTCGGCGCACAGATGAGTGCCGTGGATATCTATGCCGCGATGCTGTGCACCTGGGCGCCGGACAAGGAGGCGCTGTTCGCGCGGCACCCGAACATCAGGCGCATGTATGATGCGGTGCTGTCCCGGCCTGACATCAAGGCCGTCTGGACGCGCAACGGCGAATAGGCTCTCGACATGATGTCTCCCGCCGGCGCTGGTCCGGCGGGAGAAACTTCGTCACGCCTCAGTAGCAGGGCGGATAGGGGTAGTAGCCGCAGGCGGGCGGTGCGTAGTAGGGCGCATAGGGATGCGCAACAGCCGCACCCACAGCCGCACCCGCCACCGCGCCGGCCGCGACGCCCGCGGCAACGCCCCCGCCATACCAGCCGTAGTGGCCATGCCAGCCGCCGCCGCCGGCCGCCCAGCCGCCATGCCCGCCACCCGCCGCGAACCAGTCGATGAACACCGCCGCCGGGCCCTTGAGGCCCTTGAGGTCGCCCTCGAGGATATCGACGTCAAAGGTCAGGTTGCCGCCATCGAGCTTCGGGTTCTTCAGAACGACGACCGCGTCGGTGACGCCGTCCTTGCTGCCGCCGAGCACCGAGACGGTGGCGTTGGGCGGGTCATTCTTGAAGCTGTCCTTGCCCTCGTCCCAGCGCGAGATGAACATCTCGGTGGTCTCGTGGCCGGCAGCGCGCACCGGGCGGTCGGCGAACACGATGACATTGCCGGACACGCCGGTGAGCGTGAGCTTGCCATCGGCCAGGCTGGCGCCATCAGAGTTGATCACGCCCAGTGAGGGGACCGGCGCCTGGCTCGTGGGCTGGCCGATGGTCTTCTGCAAAGGAATATGGGGATTGGCCGGTTCGGCCACGGCGGCCACCGTGGCCACCATCACCAGGCCCGCGGCGGCGATCGCCAGCTTGCCGAGGTTCGAGAGTTTCATGGATGTTCTCCTTGGTTGGGTTCTGTCGAAAAACGCAGGGCGGCTGGCGTTACGGCCTTTCGGCGCTTGCCATCCGACTTATTGCGGGAGTTGGCCGCACGGCGGAAATGGATGGTAGCCGCAGGGCCGGTTATCGCTTTGGTTGCGGCCATCGCCAACGGCATTGCCGCCGCCCGCGCTGTACCAGCCATGGTTGCCCGGGCTTCCGCCGCCGGCCGCCCATCCTCCACCACCATGCATACCGCCGCCGCCGCCGCCGA
>NZ_JBJTER010000112.1:0-7252 GCF_046093005.1 Aestuariivirga sp. | reverse complement strand
AGGCCGATGTGTTCGATTACATTGAGTGCTTCTACAACCCCAAGCGCCGGCATTCCACGCTCGGGTACATCAGCCCCATTGAGTTCGAGAGGAAGGCGGGGTTAGCTTAAGTGCATGTCCACGGAACCGGCAGCAGGCCACTGGGTTCTCCTTCTGTTTCGGTTGCGTCTTGGCCTGGCCGCCGCCGAAGGACGGCCCTTCGCCGCTCCCTGGACTGCCGCCCAGCTTGGCGGGTTCGCCGCGGCAATTCCGCCGCACCACTTCGGTGGAGTATTTCTCCATGCCGTGCTCGCCGGTTTTGCGATCTCGCCAGGTCTCGGAGGTGGCGAGCGGCAGA
This sequence comes from Aestuariivirga sp., assembly GCF_046093005.1. Lineage (GTDB taxonomy): Bacteria > Pseudomonadota > Alphaproteobacteria > Rhizobiales > Aestuariivirgaceae > Aestuariivirga. The sequence goes on along the minus strand of NZ_JBJTER010000112.1, from coordinate 6,915 downwards.
TTGACGATCGGCTTGGCGTCCTGGGTGTGGCGCACCTTCGGGTCACGCCCCAGATTTCCAACCAGAATGACCCTGTTCACCGATCCCGCCATGACACCGGACCCTGACGTCCTGTCACTTCAGTCAATCACCGGCGAAGGCGATACCGTCATTTCGCAGCAATAGTGTTCATGTCTTGTTTGTTTGGAAGTCTCGAGGCGGCGCCCGGCTTTTTCACCGGTGCCGCCCCTGGACTCCGCCTCAACCCTGGCGCCGTCCGAACAGGCCGAGCAGCCGGGAGGGCTTCGCCGCCACACGAGTCTTCGCGGGTGCAGCATCACGCATATCGGCCGGCGGCTGCAGCATCGCGGTCCGGTAAACCATTGAATAGTTGTCAAGAATCCAGTTCATGACCATTCTCCTCATCTGTCCAATCGAAATCTCTCTGTAGCTGGACACATATCTGTTTCGCTCTTGCGAAACAAACGGCAATAACCTACGTTGGCTGCAACAAAAACTCACACTCAGAGACCATGGCCCGCCGGCTTCCCTCCCTCAACGCCCTCAAGGCTTTTGAAGCCGCTGCCCGCTTCGAGAGCTTCACCGAGGCTGCGGCGGACCTGTTCGTCACCCATGCGGCGGTGAGCCGCCATGTGCGCGACCTCGAGGACTGGCTGGGCACCGCGCTGTTCCTGCGCACCGGGCGCGGCGTGGTGCTGACCGAGGCCGGGCGGCGCTTTGCCGGCCGTCTCACGCCCTTGTTCGATCAGCTGGCGGAGGCCACCCGGGAGGCCGCCGCGGTGGGCGATGTGCGGCAGCTGAAGGTCACGGTCGAGCCCGCCATCGCCTCGCGCTGGCTGGTGCCGCGGCTCGGCCGCTTCAACGAGCTCCACCCCGATATCGAGCTCTCCATCGACCCGTCGAGCAAGCTCGCCGATTTCCGCTCCGGCGAGGCCGATGTGGGAATCCGCTATGGCTCGGGCGACTGGCCGGACGTCGAGTCCCAGAAGCTCACCGATGCGCTGATCTTTCCGGTCTGCGCGCCGAAGCTGCTGACCGGGCGGACGGCCTTCACGCCGGCCGATCTCCGCGATTTCAACCTGCTCCATGAATCGCGCAAGCAGTGGTGGGCGGACTGGCTCGCCGCCAACGGCGTCACCGGCGTCGAGGACTGGCGCGGCACGCTGTTCCAGAACCATCTGGCGATCGACGCCGCCGAGGCCGGTCAGGGCTTTGCGCTGGCCGACCAGATGCTGGTCACCGACTCGCTTGTCGAGGGCTGGCTCGCCAGGCCATTCGGTTTCGACATGAAGGACCACTGGCATTATTGGCTCGTGCGCGCCAAGGGCCAGAAGGAAACCGCGCCCGTCCGCGCCTTCCGCGAGTGGCTGATGGGCGAATTCGCGGATACCAACAGGAAATATGCGGCCCTCACCGGCCAGAAGCCGCCAGCGGTTGCGGCCCGCGCCGCATCGTCCTAATCATTGGCGTCCAATGACCGGAGCCGGAATCGATGCCCCGCAAGAAATATGATTGCCTGAAATGCCCCGGCTATTGCTGCTCCTATCCGGTGATCGAGGTGAAGGACCGGGACGCGGCGCGCATTGCCAGGCATTTCGGCCTCTCGCTCAAGCAGGCCGAGAAGAAGTATTTCAAGTCAGCGCATGGCTACAAGCGGGTGATGCGGCGCAAGAAGGACGAGCATTTCGGCAAGATCTGCCAGTTCTTCGACACTGAGGCGCGGCGCTGCACGATCTACGAGGCGCGGCCCTCGACATGCCGCATCTATCCCGGCGAGGGCCATTGCGGCTATTATGATTTCCTGTCCTTCGAGCGCGCCGGCCAGGAAGACGAGACCTATATCTCCACCACCTATCACATCGAGAACTGACGGCGCGACAGCAGCTCGAAGCGCCAGGCCAGCAGCGCCGCGGTGAAGGCGAGGCCCATCGCGAGGCCCCACCACAGACCCGCCACACCCCAGCCCAGCGCGAATCCCAGCACATAGGCGCCGCCAAGCCCGATCACCCAATAGCCGATGGCGGCAATCACCATCGGCATCACCGCATCCTTGAGGCCGCGCAGCACATGCGAGGCGATCACCTGCAGGCTGTCGAACACCTGGAACACCGCGCCGATGAGCAGCAGCGTCGCGACCAGCGCGGCGATCTGGCCGTAGAGCGGGTCGGCGGGGTCGAGGAACACGCCTGTCAGCTGCTCAGGCGCCAGCACCGGGATCAGCACCAGGAGCAGCGGCACGGCAACACCCACGGCCATGCCGAGATGGCCGGCCTGGCGCGCCGCCGGCTGATCGCTCGCGCCGGCAAAATACGCGACCCGCACCATGGCGGATTCCGAGAAGCCCAGCGAAATCACAAAGGGCACCGAAATCCAGCCCATGACGATCTGGAAGGCGGCGAGCTGCCCCGCCCCCATGGCCCCGGACAGCAGCGCGGTGACGGCGAACAGGCCGATTTCCATCGCCACGATGCCAGCCACCGGCAGGCCAAGCCGCACCAGCGGCGCATAGGCCACGGGGCTTGCCGCCGCCACGCGCCCCAAAGGCAGGCCCTGGCGGCGGATCAGCAGAAAGATATAGGCCCCAAGGCAAAGCGCCTTCAGCCACATGGTAATCGCCCAGGCGAGCGCCGCCCCGGCAATGCCAAGCCGCGGCAGGCCGAAGCTGCCATGCACCAGCCCCTGCATCAGCACATAGTTGAGCGCCACCGCCGCGACCGTGATGGCCAGCACGAAACCGGTCTTCATCATCGCGGCGGCGAAGCTCCGCAGCACGCCAAACCAGACGATGGGCAGGATCGCGAAGGCAAAGCCCGTGTAGTAGGACTCAGAGAGGCGGATCACCTCGGCGTCCTGGCCGGTGAAGCGCAGCACGGTTCCGAGGTTGAGCACAATGAACGTCACGCCAAGACCCAGCATGCCCGCCAAGACAAGACCGCGGATCAGCTCCGGCACAATGTCTTCGCGGCGGTTCGCACCCCGCGCCCCGGCCACCAGCACGCCCACCACCGAGAAGAAGCCCATCAGCACGATGCACATCTGATAGGCGAGATCGGTCGAAATGCCCGCCGCCGCCATTTCGACGGCACCCAGCTTACCCACCACCATCTTGGTGGTGAGCACCATCAGCACATCGGCGAGATAGGCGAAGATCAGCGGCAGGGCGATCACCGTCATGGTCCGGGTTTCGGCGATGGCGGTGGGTTTCACGATTCTGTCCTGATCTTGGGGGTGGCTTAGCCGCTGCCCTCTGATCAGGCAACTCCGCTCTCCCGCTGCACATAGCGGGCGATCTCGGCCAGGAAGACGCCGGCGAACTGCTGGAGCTTCGACTCGCCCACACCGTGCACCTCGCCGAAGTCCCAGCGCGTCAGCGGCCGCTTCGCCGCCATGTCGATCAGCGTCCGGTCGGTGAACACCACATAGGCGGGAACCTTGCGCTCCCTAGCAAGTTTCGCGCGCAGCGCTTTCAGGCGCTGCAGCAGCTCGTCGGAGACCGCCCCCTCCTCCACCGCGGCGATTATCCTGCGAGCGCGCTCCGCCTTGCGCGAGGTCCGCGCCGGGTCCTCGCGGTAACGGAAGGCACCCTCGCCGCGCCCGAGCGCGATGCCCTTGGGCGAGATCGAAAGGCCGCCATAACCCGCCACATCGATGGCCAGATAGCCACCGCCCACCAGCTGCCGGATCATCGACTGCCAGTGCTGCCGCCCATGCGCCTTGCCGATACCGAAGACGGGAAGCGCCGTGTGGCGCAGCGTATCCGCCTTCTCGTTGCTCTTGCCCACAAGAACATCCGCAACATGCGCCGCGCCGAAGCGCTGCCCGGTGGTCTTCACCGCCTCGAGCACCCACAGCGCTTCCGCCGTGCCATCGACGAGATGCACCGGATTGAGGCAGACATCGCAATTGCCGCAGGGCGGCGACTCCTCGCCGAAATAGAGCAGCAGGTTCTGCCGCCGGCACTCCGGCGCCTCGCAATAGGCCACCAGCGCATCGAGCCTCTTGTGCTCGCGCCGCCGGCGCTCGTCGCCACCCTCCTCCTGGTCGATGAAGCGGCGGCGCATCTGAATGTCGCCGAGGCCGTAGACCATCTTCACATCCGCCGGATGGCCATCGCGCCCCGCGCGCCCGATCTCCTGGTAGTAGGCATCGAGCGAGGATGGCAGGTCGGCATGGAACACGAAGCGCACATCCGGCTTGTCGATCCCCATGCCAAACGCGATGGTGGCGCAGACGATGATGCCCTTCTCCGTCATGAACAGGCTCTGCGCTTCCGCCCGGTCCTCCGCATTCATGCCGGCATGATAGGCAATGGCGCGGAAGCCTTTTGAGACGAGGAAGGAGGCCCACTCCTCCGTCGACTTGCGCGACAGCGCATAGACGATGCCCGGCTGCCCGGCGCGCCCATCGAGGAAATCGAGAAGCTGCTCTTTCGTATTGTCCTTGGGCGAGACGGCGAGCTGCAGGTTCGGCCGGTCGAAGCCCGCGACATAGACCTCCGCCTCGCCACCGAAGATCTTGGCCACGATATCGCGCCGCGTCGCCTCGTCCGCCGTCGCGGTGAAGGCGCCGATGGGAACGCCCGGGAAGGACTGCCGCAAGCTTCGCAGCATGTCGTATTCCGGCCGGAAGGACGGCCCCCACTGCGAGATGCAATGCGCCTCGTCAATCGCAATGAGCTGCACATTGAGCCGGGCCAGCGCTCCCACCATGCGTTCCGTCATCAGCCGCTCCGGCGAGAGATAGAGCAGCCTCACCTCGCCTGCCGCCACGCGCCGCCAGATGGCGACATTCTCGTCCCGGTCCTGCGCGGAGTTGATGCTCTCCGCCGCCACCCCCGCCAATTTCAGCGCCGCCACCTGATCCTGCATCAGCGCCACCAGCGGGGAGACGACAATGGCGAGCCCGCCCCGCGCCAGGGCGGGCACCTGGTAGCACAGCGACTTCCCCGACCCCGTGGGCATCACCGCCAGCACGTTGCGCCCCTCGAGCAAGGTGGTGACAATCCCTTCCTGGCCAGGCCGGAAGCTCTCATAACCAAAGGTCTTGCGGAGGATGTCGTGCGGGGTCACGGCTGTTCGGCGGACTCAGTGATAAGATGGCCCGAGAGGGTGTAGCCGGATTGACACGATTGTCCATCCGAACCGCCGATCGCTAACCCGCTTGTCTGGTTTTGGCAGCACATCACATGTCCGCTTCTTGTGTCTTTGCTCCTGCGAGATTGTGGGCAAGGCGCGGCTGAGGCTGGTGGCAAACACAGGCCTCAGCCCTGACCCACGTATCTGTGGATAACCCGCACCGAAGTGGACCGCGCCGCGTACAAACGGCGTGTACGCGGTCCATGATTGCGGATGTTCTGTTTTTGATCTAGTCGAGACTCCATGCCAGAGCAGAAGAAAGTGATTTCCATTCAGGGGGCGCGCGAGCACAACCTGAAGAACGTGTCCCTGGAACTTCCGCGGGACAAGCTCATCGTGTTCACCGGGCTTTCGGGCTCCGGCAAGTCCTCGCTCGCCTTCGACACGATCTATGCCGAGGGCCAGCGGCGCTATGTCGAGTCGCTCTCGGCCTATGCCCGGCAGTTCCTGGAAATGATGCAGAAGCCGGACGTCGACCAGATCGACGGCCTCTCGCCCGCCATTTCCATCGAACAGAAAACCACCAGCCGCAACCCGCGCTCCACGGTGGGCACCGTCACCGAAATCTACGATTACATGCGGCTCCTGTTCGCCCGCATCGGCGTGGCCTATTCGCCGGCCACCGGGCTTCCCATCGAGAGCCAGACGGTCACCCAGATGGTGGACCGGATCATGGCGCTGCCGGCAGGCACCCGGCTTTATCTGCTGGCCCCCATCGTGCGCGGCCGCAAGGGCGAATACCGCAAGGAACTGGCCGAACTGCAGAAGAAAGGCTTCACCCGCGTCAAGGTCGACGGCCGCTTCCATGAGATCGACGCGGTGCCGGCACTCGACAAGAAATTCAAGCACGACATCGACGTGGTGGTGGACCGGCTGGTAGCGGGCCCCGATATCGGCACCAGGCTCGCCGACAGCCTGGAGACGGCCTTGAAGCTGGCCGATGGGCTGGCGGTGGCTGAATTCGCCGACAAGCCGCTCCCGGCCTCCGCCACCTCCGAGGAAGGCGCCAACAAGTCCAAGAACGAAACCCATGAGCGCCTGCTGTTCTCGGAGCGCTTCGCCTGCCCGGTCTCGGGCTTCACCATCGATGAGATCGAGCCCCGGCTGTTCTCCTTCAACAACCCGTTCGGCGCCTGCCCCAAATGCGACGGGCTCGGCACCGAGCTTCATTTCGAGCCGGAACTCGTGGTGCCCGATACGGCCCTCTCGATGAAGGAAGGCGCCATCCTGCCCTGGGCGCGCACCGGCAACACCTCGCCCTATTACACCCAGACGCTGGAGTCGCTCGCCAGGCATTACAAGGTCTCCATGAACACGCCATGGAAGGACCTGCCCAAGAAGGCCCGCGATGCGATCCTGTTCGGCACCGGGGAAGAGGAAATCGCCATCACCTATGACGATGGCATCCGCGCCTACAAGACGAAGAAGCCCTTCGAAGGCGTGATCGGCAACATCGAGCGGCGCTGGCGCGAGACCGATTCCGAGTGGATGCGCGAGGAACTCAGCCGCTATCAGTCCGATCATCCCTGCAGCGCCTGCAACGGCTTCCGCCTGAAGCCGCAGGCGCTGGCCGTGCGGATTGCCGGCAAGCACATCGGCGATGCGTCCAACATGTCGATCCGCGAGGCCAACCAATGGTTCACGGACCTGCCGCGCAGCCTGAAGCCCAAGGACATGGAGATCGCCGCGCGCATCCACTCGGAATCGGTCTCGCGCCAGCGCCGCTCGATGTTGCCGATCACGCCTTCGAAGGGCTTCTTCGTCTTGTAGGCGCGGATGC
>NZ_JBJTER010000111.1:0-3471 GCF_046093005.1 Aestuariivirga sp. | reverse complement strand
GGGCTGGTGATCGGCGGGGTGCTCTACTGGACGGTGCGCGAGCCGCAGCGCGGGGAAGCCGGCGAGCACATAGACCAGCGAGAACGCCGCCCCGCCGAGCAGCCCCAGCTCGAAATCCGAAAGCGTGAAGGCCGCCTTGATATCCTCGACCAGAATGCCGAACACCAGCCGGTCGGCGACGCTGAAGGCGCTCGTCAGCGTCAGCAGCGCCAGCACGTACCAACGGTGGGCGCCCGGCTGATCGCCGGGCTTCGGCCAACGGTGGGCGCCCGGCGCCTCAGTGGTGGGGGCGGGCGTAGAGGCCATTGTCCACCGGGATCGTCAGGCCATTCAGGAACCGCGCTTCGTCGGACGCGAGGAACAGCACGCAGCCTGCCACGTCGCTCGGGTGGCCCAGTGCATCGGCGGCCAGCGGCCCGGCCGGAATCTCCATCGGGGTCTGCCCCGCCCGGCCCGACACGCCCATCACCATCGGCGTCTCGATCCCGCCGGGCGCGAGCGCATTGACCCTGATGCCGTAGCCCTTGTCTTGAAAGTCCACCGCAAGGCTGCGGGTCATCCCTGCGATCCCCGCCTTGCACGCGGCATAGGCGGGGATGTTGCCATAGCCCATCAGCGCGGCAGTCGAGGCCATGTTGATGATCGACGACCCGCCCCCGCCAATCGCAAGATGGCGGTGCTTCATCAGCGGGACGGCATATTTGCACCCCAGAAACGTGCCGACCACGTGGATATCGAGATGCAGCCTGAAGTGCGCGAGGCTGCAATCCTCGATGCTCTCGAAGATCACGTTGCCGGCATTGTTGACGAGGATATCGAGCCCGCCGTGGCGTTCCTGCACGGCGCGCGTGACTTCGATCCACTGTTCCTCGCTGGTGACATCGAGCGCCATGGCATCGCCGCCGATCTCGGCCGCGACCTTGTGCGCCAGTTCCACCTCGCGGTCGGTGACGATCACTGTCGCCCCTTCCCGCGCCAGCGCCTCGCAATCGGCCTTGCCCAGCCCCATCGCTCCGCCCGTCACGAGCGCCACCTTGCCCGCCACCCTGCCCGCCATTGCTCTCTCCCAAAAGCGTTTGTTTTCGCAGCCCAGCCTATCGGGCGGCGGCGGCGGGGCCACTGTCGAAAGCGCGAGGACAGGGCGGGCGCGCGCCGGGTGTATGGCTGCGCCCCGAGGGAGAGGCGAGGATGATCGACGCAGCCGAAGTCGCGCAGCTGAAGGCGATGATGGAATGGGAGGGCCGCCGCACCGCCCCGCCCGAAGGCTTCCCCGCCCTGCCCGACATGCCAGCCGGGCGCTACACCAGCCCCGAATATTTCGCGCTCGAACAGAGCCACGTGTTCCGCAAGTCCTGGCTGTTCGCCGGGCACATGGATGAAATCCCGGAGCCCGGCTGCTGGATGCGCTGGCACAATGCGGGCGATCCGATCGTGATCGTGCATGGCATGGACGGGGTGGTGCGCGCCTTCCACAACACCTGCCGTCACCGGGGCGCGCCGGTGGTGACCGAGGATCGGGGCAAGTCCAGCCGCTTGATGTGCGGCTATCACAACTGGACCTACAAGACCGACGGGAGCCTCGTCGGCGTGCCCGAACGGCGCGATTTCCCCGAAGATTTCGACCTGTCGTGCCGGGGCCTGCTGCCCGTGCGCTGCGAGCTGTTCGGCAAGGTGATCTTCGTCAATTTCGACCTTCAGGCGATGCCGCTGCTCGACTGGATGGGGCCGGTGGCGCGCGAGTGGGAGGAATTCGCCTTTGACCGCATCCGGCTGGCGGCGCGGCATTCCTTCGAATTGCAGTGCAATTGGAAGGTGGCGATGGAGGCCAACATGGAGGTCTATCATGTGCCCTTCATCCACCCGGACACGGTCGCCCCGCTGGTGGATTCGACCCGCAATTACAACACGCTCTACCCCAATGGCCACGCCCGGATGCTCGCCCCGCCGCCGCTTGCAACCGACCGGGAGCATGTGCGCGCCATCGACTCCCCGCCCGGCTGGCAACAGATCGACACCGTCGGCGAACTGGGCCGCACCTGCACGCAGAGCTATACCCTGTTCCCCAATTGGGTCAGCCCGCTGTCGAACTACTTCGTCCCGCCGCTGCTGTTCTGGCCGACGTCGCTCACCACCACCCGGCTGGAGCTGGTGACGATGGCGCTGGACTGGGCGGACGCCCCGCCGCCCGACCTGTGGACCGTCCCTGACACCAGCCAGCCGAACGGTCGCCAGATGAGCCCGATCATCCTTGAAGACACCCAATTCGGCGAGGCGATCCAGCAGTCGATGCAAGGGAGCGCCTTCCGGTCGGTGCCGCTGTCCTATCAGGAGGCGCGGATCTACGCCTTCCACCAGAGCCTCGATGCGATGATCGGGATCGCCAATGTGCCGGAGGCCTTGCGGGTGGAACAGGTGATTGGAACGCAATGGATCTGGCCCAATGATCCGCGCCGCGCGCAGGCCGAACGCGAGGCACAGGCGTGTCAAGCCGCTGAATGACGTTACGGCATCCTGCATTGATCCGCGCCTGTGTCGAATATGTCGCAGTTTGACCGGGTCACTATCGCTTTTGCGGATGGTGCACTTTGCGCAGGCTCATACACCCTCACACCATACCAACAGGCTTTGGCCGGACGGCGTGAGGAGACACGTCGGGGTAGGGGAAAACAGGGGCACGCGGGACAGCCGCGGCCTGATGGGGAGAGAGGACCATGAACACATTTCGTGCCCGAATTGCGTCCGGCGCACTGCGTCGCACCCTGTTGTGCGGGGCCGCGCTGAGCGGGTTTGCCGCCATGCCCGGCACCGCCTTCGCGCAGGACATGCAGGACTCCGCGGATGACCCGGAGGACCGCGTGATCGTCGAGCTGAGCCCCTACGACCTGACCCGTGGCCGCATCGTCTACCGCTACAAGTAGCCGTCGGGCTGGATAAGGAACGGCCCGGGAAACCACCCGGCGCACGAGGCCAGCGAGAGAGAAGAACAACCATGAAGGTCAACCCCAGCGTCAAGCCCATCTGCGACAAGTGCAAGGTCATCCGTCGCCACGGACGCGTGATGGTCATCTGCGAGAACCCCCGGCACAAGCAGCGCCAGGGCTGAGAACGAAACAACACGATCGAGGACACCCACAGTCATGGCAAGAATTTCCGGCGTCGACAGCCCGCGCGAGAAGCGGCTCGAGATCGCCCTCACCTACGTCTTCGGCATCGGCCGTCCCACCGCCAAGCGCATCTGCGAGGTGACGGGGCTCGACGCCGGCACCCGCGTGCGCGACCTCACCGAGGACGAACTGAACCGCATCCGCGTCTGGATCGACCAGAACATCACGGTCGAGGGTGACCTGCGCCGCGACGTGCAGCAGGACATCAAGCGCAAGATCGAGATCGGCTGTCTCCAGGGCGTTCGCCACCGCAAGGGTCTCCCCGTGCGCGGCCAGCGCACGCACACCAACGCGCGCACCCGCAAGG
>NZ_JBJTER010000110.1:0-13666 GCF_046093005.1 Aestuariivirga sp. | reverse complement strand
AGGCCGATGTGTTCGATTACATTGAGTGCTTCTACAACCCCAAGCGCCGGCATTCCACGCTCGGGTACATCAGCCCCATTGAGTTCGAGAGGAAGGCGGGGTTAGCTTAAGTGCATGTCCACGGAACCGGCAGCAGGCCAGAACGGCCAGCAGCGGCGCAACGGACCCACCCCCTCACCCTTCCCTCTCCCCCACATGCGTGGGGGAGAGGAATGCAGTCTTCGACTACATCCGCTCCAGCTCGTCGATCATGCCGGCATCGGCCTCTTCCCAACAGGCCACCTGCAGCCGCGCCATTGCCGCCGCATCGTCAACGGCGGGCACGAGGAAGATGATCTGCCGCGTGTTCATTTTCTCATCCCTATCCCTCGCCCCCGCGCCAGCGGGGGAGAGAAATGCAGTCTTCGACTACATCCACTCCAGCTCGTCGATCATGCCGGAGATCACCGACAGGCCCTTGTCCCAGAAGGCGGGGTCGGTGGCGTCGAGGCCGAAGGGTTTCAGGAGTTCCGCATGATGCTTGGTGCCACCCGCCTTCAGCATGGCGAAATACTTTTCCTGGAAGCCCTGGGCACTTTCCCGGTAGCGGGCATAGAGCGAGTTCACCAGGCAATCGCCGAAGGCATAGGCATAGACATAGAAGGGCGAATGGATGAAATGCGGGATGTAGCTCCAGAATGTCTCGTAGCCCTCGCCCAGCACGATGCCGTCGCCCAGGCTCTCGGCCTGCACCTCAAGCCAGATGGCGTTGATCTGCTCCGGCGTCAGCTCGCCCTGCTTGCGGGCGGTGTGCAGCTTGCGCTCGAAGGTATAGAAAGCGATCTGCCGGACCACGGTGTTGATCATGTCCTCCACCTTGGAGGCCAGCAGCGCCTTGCGCTTCTTGGGATCCCGCGTTTTGGCGAGCAGCGCCTGGAAGGTCAGCATCTCGCCGAACACGCTGGCAGTCTCCGCCAGGGTGAGCGGTGTCGCGGCCATCAGCGCGCCCTGCGGCGCGGCCAGCACCTGATGCACGCCATGGCCCAGCTCATGAGCGAGCGTCATCACATCCCGCGTCTTGCCGAGATAGTTCATCAGCACATAGGGGTGCGCGGAAGGAACCGTGGGATGCGCGAAAGCGCCCGGCGCCTTGCCGGGCCGGGCCGGCGCGTCGATCCAGTTGCGGTCGAAGAACTGCGCGGCGATTCCCGCCATCTCGGGCGAAAATGCTCCGTAGGCGGAGAGAACCATGTCCTTCGCCTCGGCCCAGGGCACTTCGCGGGTGTCTTCCTGGGGAAGCGGCGCGTTGCGGTCCCAGTGCATGAGCTTGTCCTTGCCAAGCCACTTCGCTTTCATGCGGTAATAGCGGTGCGAAAGCTGCGGGTAGTTGCGGCGCACCGAGGCGACCAGCGCTTCCACCACTTCGGGCTCCACCCGGTTCGAGAGGTGGCGGGCGTCCGCGATGTCCTTGAAGCCGCGCCAGCGGTCGGAAATTTCCTTGTCCTTGGCCAGCGTGTTGGTGACCAGCGTGAACAGCTTGATGTTCTCGCCGAAGGTTTTGGCCAGCGCCTCCGCACCGGCCTTGCGCTTGGCCTCGTCCGGGCTCTGCATCAGGGTTAGCGTGGGTTCGAGCGTCAGCGTCTCGCCCGCCATCTCGAAGCGGAGCCCGGCCATGGTCTCGTCGAACAGCCGGTTGAAGGCTGCCGCCGAGGTCTGGGATTTCTCGAGGAACAGTTCCTCAAGCTTGTCGTCCAGCTGATAGGGCTTTTCCTTGCGGAGATTGTCGATCCACGGGCGGTAATGGGCCAGCGCGGGCTCGCGCATCGCGGTTTCGAGCGCGGCTTCGTCGATGCGGTTCAGCTCGAGTTCGAAGAACAGCAGAATGGCGGAGATGTCCGTGAGCCTTTGCGACACATCGCCATAGAACTTGCCGCGCTGCGAATCCGTGGTGTCGCCCACGTAATAGAGCTGGGCGTAGGAGCCGGTGCGGCCCAGGAGATCGGAGATCGCTTCATAATCCTTGAGCGCCTGGGCAAGCCCGGCGCCGTCAAGGCCAGCGAGCTTGCCGCGGTATTTCTCCGCGAAGGCCTTGGCCATCGCCTCGCCCTTGGCCATATCGGCGGCGAAGGCGGGGGCGTCGGGTGAGGGGTAAAGATCAGCGAGGTTCCATTCGGGGAGCGGTCCGAGGGTCTGGGCGGCGGCGGCGGTCATGGGCACTCCTTGCATGAGGTGTGGCGCTGATATGGCCCAGCAAGGCCGCTTCGGCAACCGCCCGTGCTGCTGGCTTACCGCGATTTCACCTGCCGCTACCGCAGCGCCCGCAGCGCGTTGAGGATCACCGCCACGTCGATCGCCTCCTGCAGCAGGGCGCCCGCCACCACCGGCAGATAGCCCAGCGCCGCCGCGATCATGGCCGCGAGCGACAGGCCGAGCCCGATATAGACGCTCTGCAGCGCGATGGCGCGGGCGCGGCGGGCGGCGGCCAGCCCCTCGGCCAGCCGCGTCAGGTCATCCACCAGCAGGACGGCGTCGGCGGATTCGCTCGCCGCCGCGGAGCCGGTGGCGCCCATGGAAATACCGACATCGGCCGCCGCCAGTGCGGGCGCGTCATTGACGCCATCGCCCACCATCAGCGTGACGCCAGACTTCCGCTCGGCGAGCACGATGGCCACCTTCTCATCCGGCTTGAGGCCTCCCCTCAATTCGTTGAGGCCCAGATTGCCGCCCACCCGGTCGACCACCGCCTGCTGATCGCCGGACGCCAGCACGATGCGCCGGATGCCCGCATCGCGGAGCGCGGCCAGCGCGGCGGGCGTTTCGGCGCGCACCGCATCGGCGAGCAGCAGATGGCCGGCGAAACGGCCATCGACCGCGACCCCGGCCAGGACCGTGCCCGCCGGATGGGCGGGACGCGCCAGCGCGCCGCCCAGCTGCCGGGCCACGAAATCATGCCCGCCAACGATCACCGCATGCCCATCGACCTCGCCCGCCAGCCCCTCGCCCGCCGTCTCGCGCACCGCGGTGGGAAAGCTCAGCTTGAGGCCGCGTTCGCGGGCGGCGGTCACGATCGACAGCGCGGAAACATGCGCCGAGGCCTGTTCCAGGGAGGCGGCGAGACGTAGGATTTCTTGTTCCGGGAAGGGACCGGCAGGAAGGATGCCGGCAAGCGCGGCGCAGCCGCGGGTGATGGTGCCGGTCTTGTCAATCACCAGGTTGACGGCCCGCGCCATGGTCTCCAGCACCGGCCCGCCTTTCATCAGAAGGCCGCGCCGCGCCGCCTTGCCCATGCCGGCGATGATCGCCACCGGAACGGCGAGGATCAGCGGACAGGGTGTGGCCGACACCAGCACCGCCAGCATGCGCAAGTGATCGCCAGTCACCAGATAGGTGCCGCCGGCCAGCGCCACGGTGACAGCCAGGAACAAGAGTGCGAAGCGGTCCGCAAGGCGCACCATCGGCGCCTTGGCGGCCTGGGCCGCCTGAACGAGGCGGACGATGCCGGCATATGTGCTCTCGGAGGCGGGCCTGGCCGCGCGCATGTCGAAGGCGGTGTCGAGCGAGCGCGCGCCGCTCTGCACCTGATCGCCCTCGAGGCAGCGCACCGGAACCGATTCGCCGGTCAGCGCCGCCATGTCGAGCAGCGCCTTGCCCGAGGAAACATGGCCGTCGACCGGCACGATGTCCCCCTGGCGGATCAGCAGCCGGTCACCGGGCACAATCTGGTCGATTTCCACTTCCGTCAGGTGGCCGTCGTCATAGCGGAGCGCCGTCTTGGGCACCCGGGCCAGAAGCGCCCGCATGTCGGCGCGGGCCCGGTTGGCGGCATAGTCTTCCAGCAGCTGGCCGCCCGCATACATCAGCGCCACGACGCCCGCCGCCAGCGGTTCGCCGAAGGCCAGCGCGGCCGAAATCGACAGGCCCGCCACGATATCCAGCCCCACTTCGCCATGGGCCAGCGAGGTGACGATCTGCGCGAGCAGTGTTGCCAGAACCACGGCCGCCGCCGCCGTCCAGATCCAGTATTGGCAGGCGTCCAGCCCGGCAAACGGCGCCGCCAGGCCCAGCACCAGGCCCAGCGCGGCGATGACGAACAAAGCAATACGAAACCGGCTCACATCACGCCTTTCGGTTGCGGATTGGCACTAACCATTAAGTCTTAACTCATACAACATCCGCGGGCGGTTTGCGCCTGTGCCCAAACGTGGCTCGCCGTTAACAGCGCCTTTACCCTTGGCTGTCAGCTTATGACCCAAGGGGAGGCGAGTCGCGCTGGCTCCGGGCTTCTGTCCGGAACGTCCGGGGCGCCGCTAGCCGAGGCAACACCAGAAGAAGAAGATTAAAGGCGCATGGCTGTCCGCGTTCTCATCATCGAAGACGATCCCGCTCAACGCAGAATTCTCGAGGAGATGGTCCGGCGCTTCGGCTGCGAGCCGATGCCGGTCGACGGCGGCCATAAGGGGATCGAGGTGCTGAAAAGCCCATCCGGCGGCGGCATCGAGCTGGTGATCCTCGATCTCAACATGCCCGGCATGAGCGGGCTCGAGTTTCTCGAAAAACTGCAAGCCGTTCGCGGCGATCTGCCGGTGATCGTGCAGACCGCGCAGGGCTCGATCGAAACCGTGATCAGCGCCATGCGAGCGGGGGCGGATGATTTCGTGGTCAAGCCGGTGAGCCCCGAGCGCCTCAGAATATCGGTCCAGAACCTGCTCAAGGTCAACGCGCTGACCGAGGAGGTGAAGCGGCTCAACAAGAAGGTCGGGGGCGCGCTGAGCTTCACCGACCTCATTGCCTCCTCGCCGGCCATGGCCAATGTGCTCAGGCTGGGAAGGCGCGGGGCCCAATCCGGCATCCCGGTGCTGATCGAGGGCGAGTCGGGCGTCGGCAAGGAGATGATCGCCCGCGCCATCCAGGGCGAGAGCGACCGGGCGGGCCGGCCCTTCGTGGCGGTGAATTGCGGGGCGCTGCCGGAAAATCTCGTCGAATCGATCCTGTTCGGCCACGAGAAGGGCGCCTTCACAGGCGCCACGGCGCGGCACGCCGGCAAGTTCCAGGAGGCCGACGGCGGCACGCTGTTCCTTGACGAGGTGGCGGAACTGACGCTCGACATGCAGGTGAAGCTGCTCCGCGCCATCCAGGAGGGCGAGATCGACCCCGTCGGCGCGCGCAAGCCGGTAAAGGTCAATATCCGGCTCATTTCGGCCACCAACCGCGACATGATCGAGATGGTGAAGCGCGGCCAGTTCCGGGAGGACCTCTATTACCGGCTGAACGTGTTCCCGATCATGGTGCCGCCGCTGCGCGAGCGCAAGGAAGACATTCCTGCTCTCGTGGACCATTTCATCACCCGCTTCGCGGCGGAGGAAGGCCGCAAGGTGCGCGGCATCGCGCCGGATGCGCTGGACCTGCTTCGCGCCTATGCCTGGCCAGGCAATGTGCGCCAGCTTGAGAACACCGTGTTCCGCGCCATGGTGCTGTGCGAGGGCGACCGGCTGGACGTTGAGGATTTTCCGCAAATCGCCTCGCTGGTCGAAGGCTATGAGATCAAGATCCCCCCTGCCCCGCAGCTGGCCCCCAAGCCTGCCCTGCCCAGGGGCGAAGCGGCGATCGCCAGCGGCGCGCCGCTGCCGCGCAAGGGCGGCACCGCGGTTTCGGACGGCATCGCCTTCGGCATTCCCGCCGTCACCGAGGGCGGCCACATCCGCAAGCTCGAGGAGGTTGAGGCCGACATGATTCGCCTGGCGCTGGCGCGCTACCAGGGCCAGATGTCGGAAGTGGCCCGCAAGCTGGGCATCGGCCGCTCGACGCTCTACCGCCGGATGAAAGACCTTGGCCTCGAGGAGGCCAGCGGCTAGTCTCACGGCATGGGTTTGGCCAGAGTGACAGCACCGCAGGTGAGACGATGAGAGCGCGCGTCAGTTTGGGGGTTTTGGCGGGCCTCGCGGCCCTCGCCGTGAGTGGCCTGGCGGCAGCCGAGACACCGGCCCCGAAGCGCAGCTCAGGCTTCCTCGAAAACCTGTTCGGCGGCGAGCGGGCCAGCAATCCCGACGGCGGAACCGCAAAGCGCCGGCAGATCAACCGGCGGGCGGAGCGTGACAGCCTGTTCGGCGCCTTCTCCCGCGACAGGCGAACCCCGCGCGTGGTGGTTTCCGATGCCGACCCGGAGCCCGACCCCGGCCTCGGCATGGGGAACCTCACCTATGTGCCGCCGAAACTGGTGGGTTTGAGCGGGCTCACCCTGGGCGCGCCGCGGCCCATGGGCGCGGCGGAAGCCGCCATTTATGACGCGCTGGCGGGCGAAGGCGCGTCGCTCCGCGTGCTGCCCGCCGCGCGCGATGCGCTGCTGGCGCATTATGCCGCGCAGGGCTTCAAGCCCGTATGGCTGAAGGACGGCAAACTGAGCGAACGGGGGGCGGCGGTGCTGGCACTGCTGGCCGCCGCGGATCAGGACGGGCTCGATCCGCGGACCTATCTGCCCTCCGGCCTCGAGGCTTACACCGCAAGATTGCCAGAACATGATCCCGCCGCCATGGCGCGGCTCGATATCGATCTTTCTGGGGCGGCGCTGCGCTATGCCCGCGACGCATCCGGCGGGCAGTTCGACCCGCGCGGCCTGTCGCGCTATAATGATATCGATCCGCCGTGGATCGCGCCCGGCGAGGCCCTGAAGGTCATCGCCTGGTCGCCCTACGCGGCCGATTATCTCAAGAGCCTGCAACCCTCGCACCCGGCCTATGCGGCGATGAAGACCGCGCTGGCCGAGCTCCGCGCCCGGGAAACCGGCCCCGGTTTCGCGCCCATACCCGCCGGTCCGGTCGTCAAACCCGGCGGCATCGACCCGCGCATTCCCGCCCTGCGCGCCAGGCTGACAAGCCTCGGTTATGAAGCGGAGCCACCCTTCGGGTCAGACCCAGCGCTTCTCGATGAGCCCTTGTCGGAGGAGCTCCGCCGCTTCCAGCAAGCCGCGGGGATCAAGATGACGGGCGCCTTTGGGCCGCAGACGCTGGGCGCCCTGAACAAGGGCTCCTCGGCCAGCAACATCGACAGGCTGCGCGACAACATGGAGCGCCTGCGCTGGCTGCCGCGCGAACTCGGCCGGAAATATGTGTTCGTGAACCAGCCGGCCTTCGAAGCGAAGGTGATCGAAGACGGCAGGCAAGTTTGGGCAACACGGGTCATCGTCGGCAAGCCCAACACCCAGACCGTCTCCTTCCATGACGAGATGGAACTCGTGGTGTTCAACCCCTCCTGGGGCGTGCCGCCATCGATCATCGCCGGCGAATATCTGCCGAAGCTGCGCCGCGACCCCGCTTATCTCGACCGGATGGGCTTCAAGGTGGTGAACCAGCAGGGCAAGGTCGTGCCGTCGCGGTCGGTGAACTGGGCGGCTTATGGCCGCAAGGTGCCCTATGGCATTCACCAGCCGCCTGGCGAGAAGAACGCGCTGGGCGAGGTCAAGTTCCTGTTTCCCAACCGGCACAACATTTACATGCACGACACGCCCGCGCGGGAACTGTTCGAGGATGAGGTGCGGGCCTTCAGCCATGGCTGTGTGCGCGTCCAGAACCCGCGCGAGTTCGCCGCGGTCGTGCTCGGCTGGAACGCCGGCGAGGTGGCCGCCCACATCGCCTCAAAGGGCAGCGAAACGATCAAGCTGAAAACCAAGCTTCCGGTCTACATTGCCTATTTCACGGCGTGGCCCGATTCCGCGGGCAATATGAGGTATTTCAACGACATATACGGCCGGGACAAAGCCATGGAAACGGCCCGTTCCGCCACGGTGGTGGCCCAGAACTAGGCGGTTTTTCCTGTTAAATGCTTGTTAAGCATAATCATTTACCGTTTTGACCAGCCGCCTCATGGCGGCCTTAGTCTTGTTTGAAACGCCGTTCCAGTGTAAGCCTCTCTCCGGGATGGGGTTGGCAGACTGGACGGAGACCAGGGAAACCGGGTATCCGGTTGTGAGTGGGGTATGGGTTTGCACGTCAGGAAGGCCGGTCATCTCAATTTGATTCAGCGCTGGAAAAAGGCGGCCACGGCCGCGGCGGTCGCGCTGGCCTTCGGCCTCAGCGTGGTCATTGGCTCGCCAGCCGCCGTACAAGCGGGGGGCGAAACCCGCACCCTGTCGCTCTACCAGGTCCACACCAAGGAGCGGCTCACCGTCACCTACATGAAGAACGGGAAATATGTCCCGTCCGCCATGAAAAAGCTGAACTATTTCCTGCGCGACTGGCGGCGCAACGAGGCCATCGCCATTTCGCCCAAGACCAACGCCTTTCTCAAGAAGATCGGCCGCAACGTGGCGCGCAAGAGCCAGCACATGATCGGCAACGCCATCGACCTCTATTTCCCGGATGTGCCGACCGTGAAGATCCGCAATTCGGCGCTGGTGCGTGAGATCGGCGGCGTCGGCTACTACCGGTCGGGCGGCGGCCCCACCGGTTTCGTGCACATCGATTCCGGCCGTGTCCGCCACTGGGGGCCGGCCATCAGCCAGGCGCAGATGGCAAAGATCATGCGCGACTACCGCAAGACCGTCGGCGCGCGGGTCAACAAGAAAGGCATGAAGGCGGTGCCTGAGACGGAAATCGCCGAGGCCGACGCCACGGCGACCAGCCTGCCCTCGCAGCAGGCGGAAGAGGCCGGAACCGAGGCCGCCGGCAAGAAGAAAAAGATTCCTCTCGAAACCGCCTACACCGAGGATGACGAAGAACTGGCCGGCATGAGCGCCGATGCCTCCGCCGCCCCCGCCACGCCCAAGCTCAAGCCCGCCGTGGAGGGCGAAGCGACCGCCGAAGCGGCCACCGGCGCCACCGCCGAAGCGACCGCCGACGGCGAAGGCATCAGCAAGGGCTATCCCGCGCCGAAGCCGCGGCCCAAGCCCATCGAAGTGCTGATGATGGCGGCCGTCAACATGAAGATCGAGCCCGCCTCTGCTCCGCCGCCGGACCAGTCGGCGCGCCACTCCAGCCAGCCGCTCGATGGCAGCTCAATCGGCGTGGTGATCGCCGCCGAGACCATGACCGAGACCGGCGATATGGACGGCAACGGCAAGACAAGCCTGGCGGAAGACCTGATGGACGGCGAGGCCGAGGGTGTGCCCACCATCCGCACGATTACCGCGTCAGCGGCCGGCGATGACTTGTTCTGGTGGCCGCAGCAGCTGATCTTCGACAATGCCAAGGCTGTCCGCCGCGACGGGGCGCCGCAACAATTCGCCGAGAACGGCCTGTCCGACCCGTTGCCAGGCGTCAGCGACGCGCCGGTCGCCGCCCAGCCGCGGATGCCGCGGCTCGCAGTGGCCAACACCGCTGCATTTCCAACCGATGGCGGCGCCGATCTGGCCTCATCCGGCGGCCCGGGTAAGGGCGACCTTCCAGTCTCTCTGATGACGATCGGGCGGACGGCGCAACAGCAGAACTGACGGCCGCTGCGGACGGGCACTCTTCTGATCGACAGGCGTCGGCGCGATCCAAAAGAGCAGATTGAAGCAGTCCGGCGGAGGCGCTACGCCGCCTCCTCGGCGCTGCCGGGGATCATGCCCAGCGCGGCCATATAGACATCCAGCATGGACTGCTCCTCGGCGCGCTCTGCGGCTTCCTTGCGGCGCAGGCTGATGACCTTGCGGAGAATCTTGGTGTCGAAGCCATTGGCCTTGGCCTCGGCATAGACTTCCTTGATGTCGCCGGCGATGGCTTTCTTCTCTTCCTCCAGCCGCTCAATTCGTTCGACGATGGCCTTGAGCTGGCCGTGGGCAAAACCTGTCTTGTTTCCAGCCATGATGCTTTCCCGGAATCCTAGTGTTTATGCGATTGCGCGAATGCCGCCTGCTGCTGCTCGCTGGCGGCGGACTGGTGCCTGGCCTTCCATTCGTCATAGGGCATGCCATAGACCATGGTGCGCGCTTCCTCGCGGCTGACCGCGAGGCCCCTGGCCCTGGCCGCCTCCTCATACCAGTTGGCCAGGCAGTTCCGGCAGAAGCCGGCCAGATTCATAAGGTCGATATTCTGCACATCGGTGCGGTTGCGCAAATGCTCAAGCAGGCGGCGGAAGGCCGCCGCTTCAAGTTCCGTCCGGGCGTTATCGTCGATGTTCATGGCAATTTCCCCTCGCGGTTCATGGCATCGCGGGATCGTTCATAATCGGTTCGACCACCCGCGCCAAACGTTCCACCCATTCATCCACACCTGTTTTGGCGCCGATCAGGTCCTGGCGCACCTCGATCAGCGCATGCGGAAGCCCTGTCAGCGTGCCGTGGGTGTGGAGTGTGTCGCCTTCCAGCGCGCCGTGATAGGGCTCATTGTCGCCTACTGTCAGGCCCTGGGCGCGGAAGCCCGCGATCATGGCGCGGGCTGACCGCTCGTCGCGGTCCCACAGGATGCCCACCTGCCATGGCCGCAGCCAGCCGCGCCAGACTGGCGTGAAGGAGTGGATCGACACCAGAAACGGCATCAGCCCCCTGCTCTTGACCTCGCCGATGGCGGCGGCGATGGCCTGGTGATAGGGGCGGCAGAAGCGGGCGATGCGGTGGACCCGTTCGGCCGCGCTCAGATCGCGGTTTGCGGGCACCACCGCGCCGTCCGAAATCTGCATGATGAGAGTGGGATCATCGAGGCCGCGGTTGAGATCGATCAGCAGACGGGAATAGCGCGACAGCACCGCGGCGGCCCCGAGCCGCCCGGCGAGACCAAGCGTCAGTCCGCGGGCCCCGATATCATAGGCGATATGGCGTTCGAGCTGGGCCGGCGCAAGGCCGAGCCCCTGATACTCCGGCGGCGCCGCGTTGGAAGCGTGGTCGCAAAGCAGGATCAGCCGGGACGACGCGTTTCCCGTTACCTTCTCGTAAGCTTCGGCCGCCAGAATCTTTGCCATGGACTGGCCATATAGTTGAGGTTATTCGGACAGTCATTGGGTTATTCGGCGGTTGGCCAGAAGGGCTCCATTCCCGGGTTGACGCCGTTAAGGCAGGTGGCGAAGCTATGCGTGATTCTGAAAGAAATTCCGGAGGCGTTTGAATGCTACGCAATATGGCGCTCGCGGCAGGCGCGCTGGTGACGGCCGGCGCAATGGTTTCCCCGGCTCATGCCGAACTCAAACTCTGCAACAACACCGAAAGCCGGATCGGCGCGGCGGTTGGCTACAAGGATGAGAACGGCTGGGCGTCCGAAGGCTGGTGGACGGTGGCGCCCGGCAAATGCGCGGTGCTGTACAACAAGGATCTCATCGCCCGTTACTATTATGTTTACGCCATCGATTATGACAAGGGCGGCCACTGGAGCGGCGAATCCTACATGTGCGCGCGCGACAAGGTGTTCACCATCCGCGGCATCGAGGATTGCGAAGGCCGCGGCTACACCAGAAAAGGTTTCTGGGAGGTCGATACCGGGGACGAGAAGAACTGGACAATCTCCCTCTCCGGCGCCACGACCGAGCCGCCAAAGCCGGCCGCCGCAGGTGACAACGCCGCGCCGGCTCAGTAATGCGCCGCAACCGCAATGTGAAGATCGTGGCGACGCTGGGCCCCGCGTCGTCATCGCCGGAAATGCTGGAAAAGCTGTTCCTCGCCGGGGTCGATGTGTTCCGCATCAACATGAGCCACACGCGCCATGACCTGTTGCGGCAGCTGCACCGCGACATCCGCGCCGTTGAAGCGAAGCTGAAGCGCCCGGTCGGCATCCTCGCCGACCTGCAGGGACCGAAGATCCGCATCGGCACCTTCGCCGCGAAGGAAGCCCACATCGAGGCCGGCAGCCATTTCGTGTTCGACGCCGACGCGACGCCGGGCGATGCGGCGCGTGTCTACCTGCCGCACCCTGAGATTTTCGCCGCCGCCAAGGCGGGCGACAACTTGCTGCTGAACGACGGCCGGCTGCGCGTCGAGATCATCGAGGCCGCGCCGCAACGGCTGCTGACGCGGGTGATCTTCGGCGGCACGCTCTCAGACCGCAAGGGCGTCAACCTGCCGGATACGGTGATCCCCATCCCGGCGCTGACCGAAAAGGACCGCGCCGATCTCGAGGCCGCGGCTTCGACGGGCGTCGACTGGATCGCGCTGTCCTTCGTACAGCGCGCCGACGACGTGGCGGAAGCGCGCAAGATGATCGCCGGGCGGGCCGGCGTCATGGCCAAGATCGAGAAGCCCGCGGCGCTCACCGTGCTGGACGAGATCCTGGAAATCGCCGACGGGCTGATGGTGGCGCGCGGCGATCTTGGCGTCGAACTGCCGCTCGAGACGGTGCCAGCGAAGCAGAAGCAGATCACCCGCGCGGCGCGGAGGGTCGGCAAGCCGGTGATTGTCGCCACCCAGATGCTGGAATCGATGATCACCGAACCGGTGCCGACGCGCGCCGAGGTGTCCGACGTCGCCACCGCCGTCTATGAGGGCGCCGACGCCATCATGCTGTCGGCCGAAAGCGCCACCGGTGCCTGGCCCGACAAGGCGGTGGCCACCATGGACCGCATCGCCCAGGCGGTGGAGCGCGACTCGCTCTACCGCGGCATCATCACCGCCCAGCGCTATGAGCCGCAGGCCACCAGCGCCGATGCCATCTCAAGCGCGGCGCGGGCGATTTCGGAAACCCTCAAGCTGGCGGCAATCGTCTGCTACACGGGCTCCGGCTCGACCGGGCTTCGCATGTCGCGCGAGCGGCCGGACACGCCGGTGATCGCGCTCACCCCCATTCCGGCAACGGCGCGCCGCCTCGCCCTGGTCTGGGGCCTGCACTGCGTGCTCACGGAAGACGCGCGCGATCTCGACGACATGGTCACCAGGGCCACCCGCATCGCCCGGGAGGAAGGCTTCGCGGAGAGCGGCCAGCGCATCATCATCACCGCGGGGCTGCCGCTCGGAACGCCCGGCGCCACCAACATGATCCGCATTGCTTATGTGAATTAGTACGGCGCAAGGGCGCGTGGCAGGCGAGGCGAAGAAACCGCGATTTCATCACCCCCGGACCTGATCCGGGGGTCCTCTTTGGCGGTCACGAAGAAGATGCCATGGCCAAGCCATGGCATGACGCGTTTTGCGTTTCTCAGCCCCTGATGCCGTCCAGCCAGCCGAACAGCTTGTCGAAGCCGCCGAACGGATAGAGATGCGGGGCGGCAATGCCCAGCTCCGGGCGTCCGAAGTGAAGCTGCGCGAGATCCGCCACGAAATCGTCCGGCGTGTTGACGGTCAACAGCCGGGTGATGTTCAGCGCCTGCTTGCGGATGAAGCGCGCGGAATTGCCGACCCCGCACATCGCCGCGTATTTCACCAGCGTCTTGATGGTGGCGGGGCCCGGCACGCCGACATGGACCGGCAGGGTGATGCCGTTACGGCGCAAGCCTTCCGCCCAGTCCGCCAGCGGCGCCGCCTCGAACAGAAACTGCGTGGCGATGAAGCCCTCAAGCCCGTGGCCCATGAGATAGGCCTGCTTTTCCTTCAGCGCCGCCAAGAGTGCTGCTTCGCCATGCGCCTTGGTGATGTCAGGATTGCCCTCGGGGTGGCCGGCGATGCCGATGCGGGTCACGCCATTGGCCTCGAACACGCCGGTGGCGAGCAGCTGGATCGCCGCGTCGTATCTGCCGAAAGGTTCAGATGCCCCGCCGCCCAGCACCAGCATCGTGGTGGCCCCCGCCCCGGCCAGCGCCTGGACGCGGGATTTGAGGTCGGCCTCGTCAAGAACGAAACGGGCGGGCACATGCGGCA
>NZ_JBJTER010000109.1:0-3228 GCF_046093005.1 Aestuariivirga sp. | reverse complement strand
CCTCAAGCGTATCGCTGAACTTCAAATCCCTCTTGAGGGGGCATGGGTGGACAGCAGCAGGGTGCAGAATATGCCTGTGGCTGAGCGACTAGTGCTTGAAGGCAGTGAGCTTGATTTGGCTACACGTACAGAAAGGTCCGTTGAGAAGGCATTCTCATTGATCTCCAACCGCATGATG
The DNA here is from genome assembly GCF_046093005.1 of Aestuariivirga sp. Taxonomy (GTDB): domain Bacteria; phylum Pseudomonadota; class Alphaproteobacteria; order Rhizobiales; family Aestuariivirgaceae; genus Aestuariivirga. The sequence goes on along the minus strand of NZ_JBJTER010000109.1, from coordinate 3,050 downwards.
TTGTTTTTCACGCAGAACTGAGCCGGGTTTTCCATCGAGAAGTGAGCCACCTCTGATTATGGATTTCGGCTCATGCTGAGGTCAAGGGATGGCTTGTCTCCTTCTTTTTTCGGGCTGCGGTGTCTGAGCTTACCTTGAAGCGGAAACTATCGTTCCCGGTCTCGAGGATGTGGCAGCGGTGGGTCAGGCGGTCAAGCAAGGCGGTGGTCATCTTGGCGTCGCCGAAGACTGTGGCCCATTCGCTGAAGCTGAGGTTGGTGGTGATGGCCACGCTTGTTTTCTCATAGAGCTTGCTCAACAGATGGAACAGCAGCGCGCCGCCAGAAGCACTGAATGGCAGGTATCCCAGTTCGTCGAGGATCACGAGATCGAGCTTGGTCAGGTTTTCTGCAATCTGCCCGGTCTTGCCCTTGGCCTTTTCCTGCTCGAGGGCGTTGACCAACTCGATCGTGGAGAAGAAACGGACCTTTCGGCGATGGTGTTCGATGGCCTGGATGCCAAGTGCGGTGGCGACATGGGTTTTGCCGGTGCCCGGCCCGCCGATCAGAACGACGTTATGCGCGTCATCCATGAACTCGCAGCGATGCAGCGTCCGGACAGTTGCTTCGTTGATCTCGCTGGCGGTGAAGTCAAAGCCGGAGAGATCCTTGTAGGCGGGGACCCGCGCGGACTTCATGTGATACGCGATCGAACGCACTTCCCGCTCGGCCAATTCGGCCTTCAAGAGCTGTGCCAGGAACGGGATGGCGGCTTCAAAGGCCGGCGCACCTTGCTCGATGAGATCGGTGACGGCTTGCGCCATGCCATACATCTTTAGGCTGCGCAGCATGATGACAATGGCGCCGCTGGCGGGATCATGACGCATGACGGCCTCCGGCGATCTTGCTGCGCAGGCCGTCATAGCGTTGGACATTGGCCTTGGGTTCGTGGTTCAGGCTCAGTGCCTGCGGGGTATCCAGTGGCGGAACACCTGTAACCTTGCCATCAACCAGCCGGTGCAGCAGGTTCAGCACGTGGGTTTTCGCCGGCACGCCGTCTGCCAGTGCCAGTTCCACCGCGGTGAGCACGGCCTGTTCATCGTGGTGCAGCACAAGCGCCAGAATATCGACCATCTCACGATCGCCACCCGGTTTGCGCAGCATGTGGTCTTGCAACTGCTTGAAGCCAGGCGGCAATTCCAGAAAGGGCGCACCGTTCCGAAGGGCGCCGGGCTTGCGTTGAACGACCGCCAGATAGTGCCGCCAGTCATAAACCGTCCGTGGCGGCCGGTGGTGACTGCGTTCGATGATCCGCGGATGTTCACAAAGGAGGTTACCCTCGGCCGCCACGACCAGCCGGTCCGGATAGACCCGCAGGCTGACTGGACGGTTCGCAAAGGACGCCGGAACGCTGTAGCGATTGCGCTCGAAGCTGATCAGACAGGTGGGCGAGACGCGCTTGCTCAACTCGATGAAGCCGTCAAAGGCGACAGGCAGCTGCATAAGGGAGGCCTGCTCCTCAGCCCATACATCGGCAATCGTGCCAGGCAGCGTGCCATGAGCCGTCTCTCGCCACAGTTCCAGGCAACGCCGTTCCAGCCAGGCATTCAACGCCTGAAGATCCGGGAAGTCCGGCATGCCTTGCAATATCTGGTGGCGCGAATCCCGAACGTTCTTCTCGACCTGGCCCTTCTCCCAACCTGCCGCCGGATTGCAGAACTCGGGCTCATAGACATAGTGGTTCGTCATCGCGAGGAAGCGCATGTTGATCTGCCGCTCCTTGCCGCGGCCCACGCGATCCACCGCCGTCTTCATGTTGTCGTAGATGCCTCGTCCGGGAACACCGCCAAAGACCCGGAATCCGTGCCAATGGGCATCGAACAGCATCTCGTGGGTCTGCAACGGATAGGCGCGCAGCAGGAAGGCCCGGCTGTGCGCGAGCTTCATATGCGACATCTGAAGCTTCACCCGCTCGCCGCCGAGCACTGCAAAGTCCTCGCTCCAGTCGAACTGGAAGGCCTCCCCCGGACGGAAAGACAGCGGAACAAAGGTCCCGCGTCCAACGGTCTGTTGCTCGTGCTGACGATCTGTCCGCCACCCCCGCGCAAAAGCCGCCACCCGGCCATAAGAGCCGGTGAAGCCAAGCGCCACCAGATCGCCGTGCAACTGCTTCAGGGTCCGCCGCGCTTTACGCGACTTCCCGGCCTCCGTCTTCAACCAGGCGGCCAACTTCTCAGCAAAGGGGTCAAGCTTGCTCGGCCGTTCCGGCGTGGCGAAGATCGGCTCGATCGTGTTCGCCGCCAGATGTCTGGTCACCGTGTTCCGCGACAGCCCCGTGCGCCGCGAGATCTCTCGGATCGACAATTTCTGCCGCAAATGCATCCGGCGGATGATGTTCAAAAGTCCCATGTGGATCACTCCGTTGCCCCCGCCGCTCAATGCTTCGGGGGAAGGTTCACATGGCTCAGTTCTCAGTGGAAATTAGGCACCCAGCCGGCTCAGTTCTCGCTGGAAAACAACACTCCGCCGTGCAAAGGGCGTTTTGGGTTCATTTTGAATTCCGCTCCGACCGCCATCCTTGAAATAGCCTGATGCCCTGCGCTGGCATGCGGGCACAGGACGGGCTGTCCTGGTGCGGGGTTGCGCGGTTCCGCCCGACAGCGGTGTTCCTCACCTATTCGATCCGGCCGCACTCCATGTTGCCGAAAATGCAGAACCGGAACGCGTCAAAGGGCGGGAATTGACCCGCCCTCCGCCACTCTGCTGTTTGCGCCAAACGCTACTGGATGTCCTGCTTGATGTCCGGCTTGATCAGGAGATCCGGCACGATATCAATCGGGGCCTTTCGCAGTATGGGTTTCTCAGGGGGTTTCTGCTCAACCGGGATGCATGTCTTCAGGTTGCGGCTGTAGACGTAGCCGTCCGGGCAGTTGACCCTCTCGCGCTTGCAGTTGGGCCACTTGCCTACGGTACCGTTCGGTCAGACCTTCTACACGACCGGCAGGCAGTGCGGTTACTTGCCGGTGGTGCCATCGGGGCAGGTCTTTGCCGGGCCGCCAGCGGAGCACGCGG
>NZ_JBJTER010000108.1:0-13334 GCF_046093005.1 Aestuariivirga sp. | reverse complement strand
GGCGCTGTCCTTCGGCGCCTCGCTGATCTCGATCTTCGCGCGCCTTGGCGGCGGCATCTTCACCAAGGGCGCGGATGTGGGCGGCGACATGGTGGGCAAGGTCGAAGCCGGCATCCCCGAGGATGATCCGCGCAACCCCGCGACCCTCGCTGACAATGTGGGAGACAATGTTGGTGACTGCGCCGGCATGGCCGCTGACCTGTTCGAAACCTATGTGGTGACGGCGGTGGCCACCATGGTGTTGGCGGCGATCGCGCTGCCCGCCGACCTCAAGCTCGCGGGCATGGTGCTGCCGCTGGCGATCGGCGGCGCTTGCGTGGTGACCTCGATCATCGGCACCTATTTCGTGAAGCTGGGCGCCAGCAACAACATCATGGGCGCGCTGTACAAGGGCGTGATCGCAACCGGCGTGCTGTCGCTGATTGCGCTCTACCCGGTGATCAATTTGGTGTTCGGCGGCATGTCGGTGCCGATCACCACGTCGGATGCCACCTTCACGCCCATGACGCTGTTCTGGTGCGGTGTCGTCGGCCTGATCATCACCGCGGCGATCATCTGGATCACCGAATACTACACCGGCACCGGCAAGCGGCCGGTGAACTCGATCGCCGAGGCCTCGATCACCGGCCACGGCACCAACGTGATCCAGGGCCTTGCCGTCTCGATGGAGGCGACGGCGCTTCCGGCGCTCGTGATCATCGCCGGTATCATCGTCACCTACACCATGGCCGGCCTGTTCGGCACCGCCGTGGCGGTGACCACCATGCTGGCGCTCGCTGGCATGATCGTGGCGCTCGACGCCTTTGGCCCGGTCACCGACAATGCCGGCGGCATTGCCGAAATGGCGGGCCTGCCGAAGGAGGTGCGCCATAACACCGACGCGCTGGATGCGGTGGGCAACACCACCAAGGCCGTCACCAAGGGCTACGCCATCGGGTCGGCCGGGCTTGGCGCGCTGGTGCTGTTTGCGGCCTACACCCAGGACCTCAAGGCCTTCTTCGCCGATGTGCCGGTGAGCTTCGATCTCTCCAGCCCGTGGGTGGTGGTGGGCCTGCTGTTCGGCGGTCTGCTGCCCTACCTGTTCGGCGGCATGTCGATGACGGCGGTGGGCCGCGCCGCCCAGTCCGTGGTGGTCGAGGTGCGCCGCCAGTTCAAGGAGAAGCCAGGCATCATGGAAGGCACGGACAAGCCGGACTACGGCCGCGCTGTCGACATGCTGACCAAGGCGGCGATCAAGGAAATGATCGTGCCGTCGCTGCTGCCGGTGCTGTCGCCGATCGTGGTCTATGTCGTGATCAACCTCATCGCCGGCCAGGCCGCCGCCTTCTCGGCGGTGGGCGCCATGCTGATGGGCGTGATCGTGACCGGCCTGTTCGTCGCCATCTCGATGACGGCGGGCGGCGGCGCCTGGGACAACGCCAAGAAGAGCTTCGAAGATGGCTTCGTCGACTCGAAGGGCGTGAAGCACTTCAAGGGCTCCGACGCGCATAAGGCCTCGGTGACCGGCGATACGGTTGGCGATCCCTACAAGGACACGGCGGGCCCCGCCGTGAACCCGATGATCAAGATCACCAATATCGTGGCGCTGCTGCTGCTGGCTGTGCTGGCCGGCCACTGAGCCCGGGCATCCTAAAATGATTGACCCCGCCTGGAGCGATCCGGGCGGGGTTTTTCGTGAGCGTTGCTGGAAGGCCGCCGCGGTTCAATGCGGCGGCTCTCCGTTCACGCCGGGTGCCACCACTTGCCGGCGATCACCACGCCGCGCGAGGCGATGCGCTGGCGGCCTTCGAGGTGTTCGCCAACCACATCCACATAGTCGAACGCGCCGTCCTCGACGGCCAGCACGGTCGCGTCGCCCACGCTGCCCGGCTTCAGGCTGCCGAGCTCCGGCCGTTTGAGCGCGAAGGCGGCGTTGACGGTCGAGGCCCTGATCACGTCTGAGAGGCTCATGCCGAGGCACAGGAACTTCGACATGGTTGTCACCTGGTCGAAGGCCGGGCCATTGATGCACAGCGCATGCACGTCCGAGGAGATGGTGTCTGGCGCGAAGCCGTTGGCCAGCATAGCGCGCGCCGTTTTGAAGGCGAAAGATCCCATGCCGTGGCCGATGTCGAACAACACGCCGCGCTTGCGCGCCGCCAGCACCGCGGCCTTGACCGTGCCCTGGGCGGTGGCGGGCGAATTGGGGAAGGGCCGGAAGGCGTGGGTCAGCACATCGCCGGGCCGCAGCCGGGCGATCACCTCCTCATAGGTGGGCGGAGGCTCGTCGATATGGGCCATCACCGGAAGCCCGGCCTCCTCGCCGACCTGCAGCGCGATGTCGAGTGGCGCCACACCCTGGTCGCCCGAGGCATGGCGCCCCACCCGCACCTTGATGCCGATGACCACGTCACGGTTCTCGTCCGCCACCCGCAGCGCGGCGCGCGGGTCGATGAGCCGCAAGGTCTCGCTCTCGCCGACCATGACGGTTTCCGAAAAACCATAGATGCCGGCGTGGCTGACATGCAGGTAGGCGAGGATGCGCACCGGCGAGGGTTCGATCACATGCTTGCGGAAACCGGCGAAATTGCCGGGCCCCGCCGAGCCGGTGTCGACAGAGGTGGTGACGCCGGACGTGCGGCAATATTGCTCTGCATCGATGCCGAGCGACGTGCCGCCCCAATAGACATGGGTGTGAAGATCAATGAGGCCGGGCGAAACGATCAGCCCGGAGACATTGCGCACCGCAGCTCCGGGATGTTCGAGCTTCGGCGCCACCGCCGCCACTTTACCGCCCGCAAAACCGACATCGGCCACTGCGTCAAGGCCCTGCGAAGGGTCGATGACCCGGCCGCCTTTCAGTATCAGATCCATGATGCGTGATCCCCGCCTATATCCGTCCACCCAGCATCGGCCCGGTGCGCGTGCCCTTGGAACTGCGCAACATCATGCTGACGATGGAATTATCCTCGCCGTAGACCGGGCTCTGGTTGCCGTTAAGGGCGACCACCCGGCCGTCCTCCAGGCCATAAGTGCCGAAGCTCTTCACCAGGCCGGCCTCGTCGAACCGGATGGCGATCACCTCGCGGTCGGTCTCCTCGGTGAGGAAGGCCTTGTCCTGGGTGGTCGAGCTTATGTAGTAATAGCTGTCGCCCTTGAACTGGACGGAGGCCGTGGTGGATGGCGTGCCGAGGATGCCCTCCACCTCCATTTTGGTCATGCCGGTGTTGATCTGATCGAAAGCCCCGGGCTTGGGAATGTATCCGCGGCGTTCCACCTGCGGAGAACAGCCGGCAAGGATCAGCGCAGCGCCCGCGGCGGCCGCCCAGACTGCCAGCCTGCGTGACGTTCCAGATCGATTTCGCAGCACGCCTAATCCCCTTGTTGCGATCCGCGTAATATACAAAGATAAGCCCTGTCCGGTAGCAGCAACACGATGATCCTCAAACGTCTTTTTCAACGTCCGCCGACCCCCGAACGCGAGTGCTATGCGGCAATTGTGGCCGCCGCGCGGCACCCGGTCCTTTATGCCGGGTGCGGGGTGGAGGACAGCCTCGACGGCCGGTTCGATATGATTGCACTGCATGCCTTCCTGGTGCTGGACAGGCTCAAGGGCGCGGATGCGGCGTTCCGCCAGGCGCTGGTGGATGAGCTTTTCCAGGACATGGACCGGTCGCTTCGGGAGATGGGAGTGGGCGATCTCTCGGTGGGCAAGAAAGTGCGCAAGATGGCCGAGGTGTTCTACGGCCGGGTGGCCGCCTATGACCGGGCGCTGGCCGGGCCCGAGGGAGCGCTGACCGGGGCTATTGCCCGCAATGTGTTTCCGGGCGGCGCTGATGCCGCCGAATCGGCGGGCGCGCGGCGTCTCGCCGCCTATGTGCAGGATCAGCGGGCGCATCTTGCCGGACAGCCGGTTGCCGCCATTGTTGCGGGAAAGCTCAGTTTCAGGGAGCCCTCTCCATGAGGCAGCAGCGGTCCTCGCCGGAATTCTCCAGGCCGTTGCCCACCGACCGCGTGCCGGCCGGAGGATCGCTCGAGAACATCGCGGCTGAGCCTGCGGAGCTCACGGCCCTGGCGGCGCGGATGAAGCTGCCCGCTATTCATGCGCTGTCGGCCGAGATCCGCGCCACGCCCTGGCGGGGCGGCGGCATCAAGCTTGAAGGCCACATCACGGCCGATCTCGAGCAGGTTTCGGTGATCAGCCTGGAGCCGTTCCGGGAGACCGTGTCATTGCCGCTGGCCCGCTACTTCCTGCCGCCGGGGGGCGCCGCCGAGGCGTCCGAGGATGACGATGCCGATCCGATCGAGGGTGGCGTGATCGACCTCGGCGAGGTGGTGGCGGAAACTCTGGCGCTCGACCTCGAGCCATATCCGCGCAAGCCCGGCGAGGCCTTTGCCGCGCATGTTGAGACTGCGGAACCCCCGCCCGGCGCCGAATCGCCCTTCGCGGTCCTGGCGCGCCGCAAGTCTGAGTAGCCTGTTCCTTTTTTGGAATGACTTTGCCCGTGCAATCTCCTATGGCATCCATCACGCCCTGTCTGGTTGCAATGCTCCAGTTGGGGCGCCATCCACGATGACCGGCTGAACATTGAAGCAAGACAGACATCTGACCATCGCGCTTGATGCAATGGGAGGCGACCAGGGCCCGGAAATTGTGGTTCCAGGCACCGCCTTGGCGGCAGCGCGCCACCCGGAGCTGCGGTTCCTGCTGGTGGGCGACCGCAGCCGCATCGCGCCGCTGCTTGAGCGTCATCCCAAACTCAGGGAACGCGCCGAGATACGCCACACCGAAGTGGCGGTCGCCATGGACGCCAGGCCCAGCCAGGCGTTGCGCCAGGGGCGCGGCAAGAGCAGCATGTGGCTGGCCATCGACGCTGTCCGCCAGGGCGATGCCGATGCCGCGGTATCGGCCGGCAATACCGGCGCCCTCATGGCCATGGCGCGCTTCATCCTGAAAACCCTGCCTGGCATTTCGCGGCCGGCGATTGCCGCGCTGTGGCCAACGCTGCGCAGCGAGAGCATCGTGCTCGACGTGGGCGCCACGATCGGCGCGGACGCCGCGCAGCTCGTTGAATTCGCGGTGATGGGCGAGGCCATGGCGCGCTGCCTTCTTGGGCTGGAAAAGCCCACGGTGGGGCTGCTCAACGTCGGCGTCGAGGAGATCAAGGGCGTCGAGCAGGTCAAGGAAGCAGGCCGCATCCTGCGTGACTCGCGGTTGCCCATCGAATATGCGGGTTTCATCGAGGGCGACGACATCGGAAAGGGCACTGTCGATGTGGTGGTGACCGAGGGGTTCACCGGCAACATCGCGCTCAAGACGGCGGAGGGCACCGCCAAGCAGCTCACGAGTTACCTCCGGCTTGTACTCTCGCGCACGCTCTTAAGCAGGCTTGGCGCCTTGCTGGCGGCGGGCGCTTTCCGGGCTCTCAAGGATCGTATGGACCCGCGCAAGCACAATGGCGGGGTGTTCCTGGGGCTTGACGGGATCGTGGTGAAAAGCCACGGCGGCACCGATGCGCTGGGCTTCGCCACCGCGATCGACATGGCGGTGGAAATGGTGCGCACCGGGCTGGTGGCGAAGATCAGGACCGATGTCGAGCTGATGACCGGGCTTCTCAAGGAGCCTGACGCGGCCAGGCTGAATCTGACGGAAGTGGGATCATGACGCGAGCGCCGGGCCTTGCCGTGAGATCGGTGATCGCCGGATGCGGGTCGGCCCTGCCGCGGCGGGTGATGACCAACGCGGAGTTGAGCAAGATTGTCGACACCAGCGACGAGTGGATTGTCGAGCGCAGCGGCATCTCCGCCCGCCACATCGCGGGAGAGGGTGAGACCACGCGTTCGCTCGGCGCCGAGGCGGCGCGCCGCGCGCTCGCCCATGCCGGCGTGGCGGCTGACGCCATTGATCTGATCATCGTGGCGACCTCCACCCCCGACCAAACCTTCCCCGCCACCGCGACCCTGATCCAGGCCGACCTCGGCGTGACTCATGGCGCCGCGTTTGATGTACAGGCGGTGTGCTCGGGCTTCGTCTATGCGCTGGCGATCGCCGATGCCATGCTCAAGACCGGTCAGGCGCGCTGCGCCCTGGTGATCGGTTCTGAAACCTTTTCGCGCATCCTCGACTGGACCGACCGCACCACCTGCGTGTTGTTCGGCGATGGCGCGGGAGCCATGGTGCTCACCGCCGAAACCCACCCCGACACCTCAGAAAGCCCCGGCATTCTGGTCACCAGGCTGCACGCCGACGGCCGCCACCATGACAAGCTCTACGTCGATGGCGGGCCATCGACAACCAAGACGGTGGGCCACCTGCGGATGGAGGGGCGGGAAGTGTTCAAGCATGCGGTGGTCAATATCGCATCGGTGATGCAGGAGGCCATGGCGGCGGCCCAGGTGAGCCCCGGACAGGTCGACTGGTTCGTGCCGCACCAGGCCAACCGGCGCATTCTTGAGGGCACCGCCAGAAAGCTGGGCATCCGCGAGGACCGAATCGTCATGACCCTCGACCGCCACGGCAATACCTCCGCAGCGTCAATCCCGCTGGCCTTTGATCTGGCAGTGAAAGATGGCCGGATCGCCAGGGGCGATCTGGTGCTGTTTGAGGCCATGGGCGGCGGCTTCACCTGGGGCGCGGTTCTGGCGCGCTATTAGGCCTCGCACCTAACCCCTTGAGTTAGAAATATTTACTGTTGACCATCGGCGGTTCGCCCCGTAGATTCTTGGCGTAACGACAGGGGCTCAGAATGGCCGATAAGACCCTTACCCGCGCCGATCTCAGCGAGGCGGTTCATCGTCAGATTGGTCTTTCTCGCAGCGAATCGGCCGATCTGGTAAAAACCATGCTGGACATGATGTCCGAACACCTCGTGCAAGGTGAGACGGTCAAACTGTCCTCGTTCGGCACCTTCATGGTGAGAAGCAAGAAGGGCCGGGTGGGCCGCAACCCCAAGACCGGCGAGGAAGTGCCGATCACCCCTCGCCGTGTGCTGGTGTTCCGTCCGAGCCAGGTGATGAAGAACGTCATCAACGGGCTGGACCGCGGTTCCGACGAAGATTGAGCCGTTTGACGCCGCATCAAGAGGAAGGGTGCAACATGGTGGAAAAGTCCCCTGACGCGTTCCGTACGATCAGTGAAGCCGCCGAGGAACTCGGCGTGCCGCAGCATGTGCTGAGATTCTGGGAAACCCGTTTTCCGCAGATCAAGCCGATGAAACGGGCCGGTGGCCGCCGCTACTACCGCCCGGCCGATGTCGACCTTCTGAAAGGCATATGCAGCCTCCTTTACAAGGAAGGCTATACCATCCGCGGGGTGCAGAAGATCCTGAAGGACGACGGCCCGTCCCATGTGTCGGGCATCGGCCGCGGCAAAGTGCAGGCGCGCAAGCGTGTGGAAGAGGTTGCGGCCCTGCCGGTTTCGCCCAAGGCAGCGGCTTCGGCGCCCGCCCCTCTGCCGGTGCAGCCATATCTCCCGCTGGGAGAGGTGAAGGTGGTGGTGAACCGGCTGGGAGAGGACCACGCCGAAATGCTGCGGGCCGCGCTTCGTGACCTGGGTGACGCCCGCCGCCTGCTTGACCCGTCCATGGCGCGCTGAGCGAATAGCTCTTCCGCCGGAACTGGAACAATGCTAGACCCTGCCGCCGTGGCGGAGCGTAGCGCAGCCCGGTAGCGCACTATTCTGGGGGGATAGGGGTCGCTGGTTCGAATCCAGTCGCTCCGACCACTTTATTCCTTGGTGCTGAAATTTGTGGTGGTCCGCCGCCGGACCATTGACTGCCGCCCACGTGGCGCATGCGGACGCAGGGCGTTCTGCCGCAACAACCTCACTGCATTCTTGCTTTCATGGCCCGGCAACGTGCGTGCCAGCCTTGAACAAAATCCGCTTCAATCCGGATTTCTACGGTTAGGCATTGGTGTTAGTTTACGTTAAGTTTATCAGTAGCTTCCCTGGGAGAATCGCTGTGGCCCCGTCGCGGAAGAACGGCCGGCACGAAAAACCGGTGAAATATACCTTCGGATTACAGCCGCGCTTTGTTTTGGCCGTGGTCAAATCAAGCGAAGCATGGCAAAGTGAAGTTGACTGCAGCTGCGTCGCTAAAACCACGTAGGTAAATGCTCTATATGGTCTGGAATTGGGGGGATAAGTGCAGGAAGACATCGATCTGAAACTTGTCGATCTGCTGCGGGTGTCGATTGCGCTCAAGGACGCGCTTCGGGACTTGGGGTTTAGAGACAACGTGCGCATTGATCTCGACCGCGAAGATGGTCTTCTGGTTCTGGAACTCGTTTCCGGCGCGCGTCACGCGGGCGCTGAGGAGTGGTCGCAGCACGGAAAGCCCCACCGTAATGGCTTCAACAGCCTTAAGGTGGCCGGCGTGACCTATCAGTGGCCCGCGCCGGAACTGGCGTCCCAGGCCCTGGCGGCGCTCCGGTCGCATGTGTTGGTCTCGCGGCTGCCGGACTGTGCCAACGACAATCATGGCCGCCAGGCGATCGCCCGGGGCGGATACGGGTTCGACGATTAGTCCTGTCGCCAGCGCCTGCCGCGCGGATCGTTAACCGGCATCTGGCCGCATCATCCAGCGGATGATGGCCATTGCCACGGGTAGCCAGAGAAGCCCCGCGGCGGCAAAGAACCCGAGTTCGAGTGCAATGCCACGGCCGGCGGCAAATTCGCCGCCAACCGCCATCATAACCAGCGCATAGACGGCAAGAAACACCAGCATCAGGACGGTGCCGGCTGCCTTCCGGGTTCTTTGCTTCATAAGCCTGGGTCTTGGCGCAGCCGCGGCCCACGCGCAAGGCCCGGCGCCTGCGGCGCTTCATCACTTGAACCGGAGGCTGCGGCCACCGTATTCCGGCGCAACATGTCTCCGCCCGCTTTCACCCATCGTCAGGCCACGGCGCTGCCTTTCGTCCGGGCGTGGCTCTATGCCATGGCCGCGCTGGTATTCGTCATGGTCATCGTCGGCGGGGCCACCAGGCTCACGGACAGCGGCCTGTCGATCACCGAGTGGCAGCCTTTGCTCGGCGCCATTCCGCCGCTCAACGAACAGCACTGGCTGGAAGCCTTCGAGAAGTACCGGCAGATCCCGGAGTATCATCTCGTCAACAAGGGCATGAGCCTCGAAGAGTTCAAGTTCATCTACTGGTGGGAGTGGGCGCACCGGTTTCTGGGGCGGGTCATCGGCCTCGCCTTCTTCCTGCCCTTCGCCTATTTCGCGGTGACCCGCGCGCTGTCTTTGAAAACCTCGCTCCGCTGCGGCGCGTTGCTGGTTCTGGGCGGTCTGCAGGGTGCGCTCGGCTGGTACATGGTGTCATCTGGCCTCGTGGACCGGGTGGATGTGAGCCAATACCGTCTGGCGGCGCATCTCACACTGGCCACGGTGATTTTCGGCGCGATCCTGTGGGTCGCCCTCGGCCTCGAACGGCCGCGCCACGCGCCGCGGGATGGCAACCAATGGACCGCGTTGCTGATCGCCGCGCTGGTCGTGCTCCAGGTGGCGGCCGGTGGTTTCGTGGCAGGGCTTGACGCCGGCTTCGGTTACAATACATGGCCGCTGATCGAAGGCGCGCTCATCCCGCAGGGGCTGTTCACCGGAACCCCCTGGTGGCGCAATCTGTTCGAGAACGCGCTCACCGTACAGTTCAATCACCGGATGCTGGCCTATGTGATCGCCATCCTGGCGCTGATCCACGCCTATCTGGCGCGCACACCGGGAAGCCTCATGGTTCTGGCGGCGGTGTTCCTGCAGATGGCGCTCGGCATCTGGACGCTCTTGTGGGCGGTGCCATTGTGGCTCGGTCTTGCCCATCAGGGCGGGGCGCTGATCGTGCTGACTGCGGCGCTCTGGAACCTGCACACGGCCTTGCTGGTCAGGAGCGCGGTACCATCGTTGCGTCCGGCAACGGCCTGAACAAAAGAGGCCGGGGTTGAACCCGGCCTCCGCATTTCTTGATGATGGCTGGCTTACGAAATCGCCTGGTCGAGATCGGCGATGATGTCCTCGACATTCTCGAGCCCGATCGACAGGCGCACCACGTCCGGCCCGGCGCCGGCAAGCTTCAGCTGGTCGGCGCTGAGCTGGCTGTGGGTGGTCGAGGCCGGGTGGATGATCAGCGAGCGCGTATCGCCGACATTGGCGAGATGCGACAGGAGCTTCACCGACGATACGGTCTTGACGCCCGCCTCATGGCCGCCCTTGAGGCCGAAGGTGAACACCGCGCCCGCGCCGCGCGGACAATATTTCTGGGCCAGCGCATGGTGCTTGTCGTCGGCGAGCCCGGCGTAGTTGACCCATGAGACCCTGGGGTTGTTCTTGAGCCATTGCGCCACTTTCAGCGCATTGTCGCACTGGCGCTGCATGCGGAGCCCCAGCGTTTCCATGCCGGTGAGGATCAGGAAGGCGTTGAGCGGGGCGATGGCCGGGCCCAGGTCGCGCAGGCCCAGCACCCGGCAGGCGATGGCGAAGGCGATGTTGCCGAAGGTCTCGTGCAGCTTGAGGCCATGGTAGGAACCATTGGGCTCCGATAGCAGCGGGTAGCGGCCAGACTTCGACCAGTCGAAATTGCCGCCGTCGACGATCACGCCGCCCATCGAGTTGCCGTGCCCGCCCATGAATTTGGTGAGCGAATGAACGACGATGTTGGCGCCATGCTCGAGGGGACGGCACAGATAGGGGGTGGCCAGGGTGTTGTCGACGATCAGCGGAACACCGGCCTTGCGGGCGATCGCCGCCACCGCCGCGATGTCGGTGATGCGGCCGCCCGGGTTGGCGATCGACTCGATGAAGATCGCCTTGGTCTTGGGCGACAGCGCCTTCTCGATCGAGCCCATGTCCTCGGCGTCGGCCCACACCACATGCCAGCCGAAGGACTTGAAGGAATGGCTGAACTGGTTGATCGAGCCGCCATAAAGCTGGCGCACCGCCACGAACTCGTCGCCGGGCTGCATAATGGTGTGGAACACCAGGAGCTGCGCGGCATGGCCAGACGCCGTGGCCAGCGACGCGGTGCCGCCTTCGAGCGCCGTCACCTTGCCTTCGAGCGCTCCCTGGGTGGGGTTCATGATGCGCGTGTAGATGTTTCCGAAGGCGCGCAGGGCGAACAGATCGGAGGCATGCTGCACATCGTTGAAAACGAAGGATGTCGTCTGGTAGATCGGCGTGATGCGCGCGCCGGTCGCGGGGTCGGGCGCGGTGCCGGCATGCAGCGCCAGCGTGTCAAAACCCGGTTTCCTGTCGGCCATGGTCAAATCCCTCCTGTGAACAGGGGCGGGACCATATCCCGCCTCTGTCAAAACCTCAATTGGGCGGTTCAGTAGGGCAGCATCCGTCCGATCAGGCCGTCCCGGTCGATGAACTGGTGCTTGAGGGCGGCCAGCACATGCAGCGCGATCAGTGCGATCGCCAGGTTGCTACCGAGTTCATGGAGATCTTTGGCGCCGCTGAACGTGAATGGGGGCAGGGGCATCGGCAGGGCCCCGAACAGGCGCGTTGCCGCCATGGCCGGCTCTTCCTTCACAAAACCGCCGAAAGCCAGCCAGCCGGTAACCGGTATGGCGATCAGCAGCACGTAGAAGAGCCCATGGACCGAGCGCGACAGGATCCGCTCATAGGGCTTCATGCCTTCCGGCAGGGCCGGTGCGGGGTGGGCAAGCCGCCAGATGATCCGCAACAGGGTGAGCGCCAGGATGAGCGCCCCGATGCTGACATGCAGCGAAGGGCCGAAGGTGCCTGTCAAGGCGTCGCCTGCTTCCCCGGCGTCTTCGCCGGCCTCCATCAGTTCCTCGCCGAACACCAGCATGAAGATCAGCAGAGCCGCGGTGGCCCAATGGATCAGCATCGACACGCGGTCATAGCGCGACAGGACATCAGTTTTCATGAGTAACCTCTTAAAACGACCTGACGTGTCAATAGTGGCGCGGCGGCATGGCCGCTTTGCGATGGGTCAATATCCCTTTCGCGGCCCCAGCCCCAGGCTCTGCATCTTGCCGCTCTCGTGCAAGGACTGCTTGCGGGAGGAGAGAAGGCCGGAATCGCCACCCACCCAGGCCCATTCGCCGGAAAGCTTGCCATATTCCATTTTCGGGCAGCGGTTCATGACCACCTGCAGGCCCTGTGCCTCGGCGCGCCGGGCGGCCTCGTCGTTACGCACCGAGAGCTGCATCCAGATGACCTTGGGCTTCGGCTCAAGCGCCAGCGCCTCATCGGTAATGGGGCCGGCAGCCTCGGAATTGCGGAAGATGTCCACCATGTCGATGGGCTGTGGAACGTCCGTGAGGGAGGCGTAAACGCGTCGGTTGAGGATCTCCTGGCCCGCCAGCCCCGGATTGACCGGGATCACCTCATAGCCTTTGTCGAGCAGATACTTCATGACGAAATAGGATGGCCGCACCGGATTGTTCGAGGCGCCGACCAGCGCCACGCTCTTCACCGATTGCAGGATGCCGCGGATATAGTCGGCGGAATAGGACTCGTGGTTCATGGCTCGTCAGTCCAGCTGGGCGGGCGCTTGGCGATGAAGGCGGCAATGCCTTCCTCGGCGTCGCGCTGGAGCAGGTTCTCGGTCATCACACGCGCCGCATAGGCATAGGCTTCGGCCAGCGGCAGGTCGCGCTGGCGGTAGAAGGCCTGCTTGCCGGTCTTGACGGTGACCATGGATTTTGAGGCGATCTTCGCGGCCAGCGCGGAGACCGTGTCGGAAAGCTCGTTGGATGGCGCCACCCGGTTGACAAGCCCCATGCGGCAGGCGTCCGCCGCGCCGAACGTGTCACCGGTCAGCAGCATCTCCATGGCATGCTTGGCGCTCACGCTGCGCGACAGCGCCACCATCGGCGTCGAGCAGAACAGGCCAATGTTGACGCCCGGCGTGCAGAACGACGCGGTGTCGGCGGCAATGGCCAGTTCGCAGCTTGCCACCAGCTGGCAGCCCGCGGCGCTGGCAAGCCCCGCCACTTCGGCGATCACCGGCTTGGGATTGTTCACGATGCCCAACATCAACTGGGCGCAGCTCTCGAAAAGCCCCGCGAAATAGGCCGCTCCCCTGTCCGGGTCGGCGCGGCGGGCGCTGATCTCCTTGAGGTTATGGCCGGAACAGAAGACCGGGCCATGGCCGGAGAGTACGATCACCCGCACGTTTCTGTCGTCAGCGGCCGCCGCGAGGCTGGCACGCAGCGCCGCCATCATGGCTTCCGACAGGCTGTTGCGGCTCAGGGGATCGTTGAGGGTCAGGCGGAGCACGCCGCCGTCGCGCGCGGAGAGCAGGAGACCGGTCATTCTTCTTCGATGTCGAGCAGCTTCAGCCGGTCACCATAGACGGGATCGTCCATCAACCCTTCGATGACCTTCCGGTTG
>NZ_JBJTER010000107.1:0-3198 GCF_046093005.1 Aestuariivirga sp. | reverse complement strand
GGCCGCCAGATGATGCAGTCCTTCTTCGACGGCATCGTCTCCGTCGCCAACGATCTCCTCAACTATGTCTCCGGCATCGGAAGCCGGATCAGGTCGGCGCTCTCCTTCGGCGGCGCCGAGGGGGTGTCCGGCGATCCGATGGGAACGGGCGTCATCGATGGCCAGCGGGCGAAGGGCGGACCCATCTCCCGGGGCTCGACCTATCTCGTGGGCGAGCGGGGACCGGAACTCATCACCGCCGGGCGCTCGGGCTACGTCAACCGGGCGGGCTCGCTTCCGGCCGGCGGCATCACCGTCGCGCCGGTGTTCAACATGAGCTTCAACGGCAGGACCGACGCCGAGGATGTCGTCCAGCAGATCCGCCGCGTGCTGCGCGACGAGGTCCGCGAGACCTTCCGGGGCGTCTATGCCGATGCCGGCCTGAGGTTCGCCTGATGCTGATGTCGCTGGGCCCCATCCGCTTCGAGGTCTATCCGTTCAACGCCACGGACTATGACCACGGGCATCAATCGGACTTCGTCGAGAAGCCGGTGCTGGGGGCAAGGCCGCCGCTCGAATGGGTGGGCGAGGGACCCGAAAGCTGGTCGATCAGGGCACGGCTCTTCCCGCACAGGTTCGGCGGGCTCGGCGACCTCCGGAAGCTCTACCAGGCCCGCGCCGCCGGACGTCCGCTCTACATGATGCGCGGCGACGGGGCGCAGATGGGCTGGGTGGTGATCGACAAGGTCGCTGAGCGGTCGAGCTATCTCGACGCGAAAGGCATCGGCAAGGTGATCGACGTGGACATCGCGGTGCGCCGGTCGGCCAAGCCTTCCAATGGCAGCTTCTTCTCGGTCTTCCCGGGGGTGTTCTCATGATCGTCGAGCCGGTCACGGTCGAGGGCGACTTCATCACCGTCTCGCTGATCGTCTGGCGGCGCTTCAAGCGCCCGATGCCGGGCCTCGTCGAGCAGATCCACGACATGAACCCGGGGCTGGCCGATCTCGGCGCCTTCCTGCCCGTCGGCGCCACCTTCAACATGCCTGTTCCGGCGCCGCGCGCCCCGGCCATCCTCGATCCGATCAAGCTGTGGTGATCCTCCATGTCGAAGCGTGCGGTGTTCATGGTCACGGTCGCCGGGACCAACATCACCGCGACGCTGATGCCGGTCCTCATCTCGCTCACCGTATCCGGCAAGGCCGGAACCCACGCCGATACCGCAAGCCTCGAGATCGACGACACGCAGGGCCGGATCGTTCTTCCACAAATTGGCGCGCCGGTCATCGTGGCGCTGGGCTGGGAGGACGAGGGGGTGCGGGTGGTGTTCACCGGTACGGTGGACGAGGTGAGATCGTCCGGCTCGCGGGGCAGCGGGCGCACGCTGCGGATCACCGCCAGGGGCATGGACACCACGAGGAAACCTAAGGAGGGCCAGCAGCGGCACTTCGACGACAGCACGGCCGGGGACATTCTCAGGGAGGCCGGCAGGACGGCGGGCGTCACCGGGGTGGACATCGACCCGTCGCTGGCCTCGATCAGGCGCAAATACTTCGAGATGCGCGACGAGAGCTTCATCCACATGGGCGAAAGGCTGGCCCGCGAGATCGGCGGCAACTTCCGCATCCAGGGTACGCGCGCCATCATGTCGAAGCGCGGCGCGACCTACACCGCCGCCGTCCTGGCCGCCTGGGGCCGCAACCTCCACGGCTGGGACATCTCGCCTGCCCTCGGACGCGCGCAATACTCCCGGATGCGCGCCCGCTGGTACGACCCGAAGCAGGCCGAATGGCGGGAGACGGAAGAGGGCACCTCTCTCGCCGCCGATGCCCGGCACGATCACCGCTATGCGAAGCCGGACGAAGCCGAGGCAAGCCAGCAGACCGTCTCCGACCGGGCCACCTCGGAGCGTGACGCGGGCGAGGGCAGCGTCACCATCGAGGGCGATACCGCCGCCATCCCGGACGGGCTCTGCATCGTCGAGGGCGCAAGGCCGGGGATTGACGGCCCGTACCGCATCGAGAGCGTCACCCACAGCTATTCGCGCGGCGGCGGCTTCGTCACTCAACTGAGCCTGAGGCAGCCGGGGTCCGGCGGCGCGGGCGGCATCTGAGAGCATCCGGCAGGAGATATCCCGATGACCCAGGACTGGACCGGCGACATCCCGGCGGCGGTGTATTTCGTGGTGGGGCTCGGCGGCCTCGCAGGCGCTCTCCTCGCCATGGTGAAGCTGAAGGAGGCGCTCGTCCCCGATGCCGGCCAGCAGGTCCGGAAGGACATCGCCACCATCAGGGCCGATATCCACGACATCCGCGCCCGCGTCGGCACACTGGAACTCGATGTCGCCCGCATCGACCAGCCGTCCATCACCCGGCGCTTCGACGCCATCGAAGGCAAGATCGACAAGCTCTACGCCTTCCTGCTCGAGCGCCTGACCAAGCTGCCGCCGCTCTGAGCGGCGCGCCGGCACACCCACCCCGGCCATCATCCATTCAACCCGCAACCGAAGCCGAAGGCCGTGAGCGCCTCCGGCCACAAGAAGGAATTTGCCAATGACCCACATGACCATCGCCCGGAGCCTCCTCGGCACGAAGGAGCTGAAGGGCGCCGCCGACAACCCGAAGATCATGGAGATGTACCGTTCCATCGGCCACACTCAAGTGGAGCATGACGAGGTGGCGTGGTGCGCAGCCTTCATTGGGTACTGCCTGGAGAAGGCGGGCATCGCCTCGACGCGGAAGCTCAATGCGCGCTCCTACCTCGGCTGGGGCGAGAAGGTGGCGGGCCCGGAACAGGCAAGGGAAGGCGACGTCGCCGTCTTCTCGCGCGGCACATCCGCCGCGACCGGCCATGTCGCCTTCTTCCTCAGGGAAACGGGCAGCCAGATCGAGGTGCTGGGCGGCAACCAGTCCGATGCCGTCACAGTGACGCGCTACCCGAAGTCCAGGCTGCTCGGCATCCGCCGCCCCATTGCCGCCGGCGGGCCGCAGCGCCCTGAGCTGAAGGTCATCCAGCAGCAGCTGAAGGACCTCGGCTACTTCGAGGTTGGCATCGTGGACGGACGCTATGGTCCCCGCACCAGAGCCGCCGTGCTGGCCTTCCGGGCCGACAACGGCCTGGGCCTCAGCCCCGACGTCGATCCCGTCCTCGTGGAGGCGCTGCAGAAGGCAAGGCCGCGCGCCGTGTCGCGGGAGCGGGCGGAGGGCAGGCCGGAAGGATCCC
>NZ_JBJTER010000106.1:0-32285 GCF_046093005.1 Aestuariivirga sp. | reverse complement strand
CCACCGCGCCTTCGATGCCGTGGTGGCGCTGCTCGCCAGCCGCAAGCGCAGGATTCATGTGGCGGGCGGACGGATCACGGGGGCGATTGCCGCCTATCTCGCAACCCATTTGCAGATGGCGCGGCCGGGGGTGAGTCTGGTTCCCGGGAACCCGTCGCTGTGGCCGCAATATCTGCTCGATACCGGCGGCGAGGATGTATTCCTGTTCTTCGACATCCGCCGCTATGACGCGCGCATGCTCGATCTTGCCGTTTCCGCCACAGAGCGCGGGGCCAAGGCCGTGCTCATTACCGACCAGTGGATTTCACCAATCGCGAGGCTCGCCGTGCATTGCCTTCCCTTGCGCATCGAAGCGCCATCGAGCTGGGACTCGAACATCGTGCCGCTGTTCGTGGCCGAGGCGCTGGTGGCCGCCACGGTGAACGCCAGCTGGAAGGAAACCGCGGCGCGCATCGCCGAACTCGAAGCGCTGGCGGAACCCGGGCGGCGCGGCAGATGACGGAGACTTTCGATTTCGTGATCGTCGGGGCGGGCTCGGCCGGCTGCGCCATGGCCTATCGCCTCGCCGCGGACGGCAGGAACACCGTGTGCGTTCTGGAATATGGCGGCAGCGACAGGGGGCCTCTCATCCAGATGCCCTCGGCGCTGTCCTACCCGATGAACATGAGCCTCTATAACTGGGGCTTCGAGACCGAGCCGGAACCGGGCCTCGGTGGCCGCCGCCTGGCCACGCCGCGCGGCAAGGTGGTGGGCGGCTCATCTTCCATCAACGGCATGGTCTATGTGCGCGGCCATGCCCGGGATTTCGACAGCTGGGAAGACATGGGCGCCAAGGGCTGGGGCTTCCGCCACGTGCTGCCCTATTTCAAGCGCCAGGAGACGAGCCATGGCGGCGAGGACGGCTGGCGCGGCACCGATGGCCCGCTGCATGTGACGCGGGGGCAGAGGCGCAACCCATTGTACCAGGCCTTCATCGCGGCGGGCGCCGAGGCCGGCTATCCGGTGACGGTGGACTACAACGGCCGCCAGCAGGAAGGCTTCGGGGCCATGGAAATGACGGTGCATCAGGGCGTGCGCTGGTCGGCCGCCAATGCCTATCTGAAGCCGGCGCTGAAACGCGGCAATGTCAGGCTCGTGACCCATGCCCTGGCGCGGCGCGTGCTGCTGGAGGGCAGGCGCGCGGTGGGCGTCGAATATGCGGTGGGTGGCGGCGTGCGGCAGGTGCGGGCGCGGCGCGAGGTGATCATCGCCGCCTCGACGGTCAATTCGCCCAAGCTCCTGCAGCTCTCCGGGATCGGCGCGCCGGAGGTGCTGGGGGCGGCGGGCATTCCGGTCGTTCATGCGCTTGCCGGCGTGGGCGAGAACCTGCAGGACCACCTCGAAGTCTATTTCCAGGTCCGCTGCCGCGAGCCGGTGACGCTCTATTCGAAGCTTGGCCTGTTTTCGAAAGGCCTGATCGGCGCTGAATGGCTTTTGTTCAAGACCGGCCTTGGCGCCACCAATCACTTCGAGTCCTGCGCTTTCATCCGCTCCGCGGCCGGCGTCGAATATCCGGACATCCAGTATCATTTTCTGCCGGCCGCCATGCGCTATGACGGCAAGGCCGCCTTCGCCGGCCATGGTTTCCAGGCGCATGTGGGCCCGATGCGCTCGAAATCCCGCGGGTTTGTGCGTGTACGGAGCAATGATCCGGCGGAACCGCCGCGCATCCTGTTCAACTACCTCTCCCATCCGGATGACATGCCGGAATGGCGCAGGGCGGTGCGTTTGACCCGCGAAATCTTCCGCCAGCCCGCCATGCAGCGTTTCGCGGCCGGGGAAATCCAGCCGGGACAGGACGTGGAGAGCGACGCGGAGATCGACGCCTTCGTGCGCGCCCATGCCGAGAGCGCCTATCACCCCTGCGGCACCTGCCGCATGGGCTCCCCGGATGATCCTCTCGCGGTCGTGGACCCGGAATGCCGGGTGATCGGCATCGAAGCCCTGCGCGTGGCGGATTCCTCGATCATGCCGCAGGTGACCAACGGCAATCTCAAAGCCCCCACCATCATGATCGGCGAGAAGGCGAGCGATCACATCCTGGGCCGCGATCCGCTGCCGCCGTCGAACCAGGAGCCGTGGATCAACCCCGGCTGGCGGGAGCGGCAACGCTGAAGGCGGACATCACCTCATCATCCGTAAGCTGATGAAAATCCCCGTAATAGGGCCCGATGGCATAAAAGCCCGGAGGCTCCAGCAAGGTCACGGTGCGGTCAGCCTCGCGGCGCAACTGCGCGATGGCATCGGGAGAAGCGACCGGGACGGCGAGGATCAGGGACTTTGGTTGACGGGTCCGCAGGGCTTTCAGCGCCGCTTTGGCGGTCGTGCCGGTGGCAATGCCGTCATCGACCACGATCGCCGTCTTTCCGGTGACGTCGGCGGGCGCGCGCCCGCCCAGATAGCGCTGGCGGCGGCGCTCGATTTCGGCGAGCGCTGGCTTCGCCAGTTCGCCGATCTCCCGGGAGGTGAGGCCCAGCATGCGCATCACGCTTTCGTTCTCCACCAGCAGCGGCGTTGGCCCATCGACAATGGCCGCCGCCGCCAGTTCAGGCTGGCCGGGCGCGCCGATCTTGCGCACCAGGATGAGGTCAAGCGGCGCGTTCAATTCCCTCGCCACTTCCGCCGCGACCGGCACGCCGCCGCGCGGCAGGGCAAGGACCACCGGATTTTCAATGGCCATGGCTTTGAGCCGCCGCGCCAGCCGGCGGCCCGCATCCTGGCGTGAAGCGAACCCCATACCCGTCACCGCTTCGCCCCGGCGCGCCAATTGAGCACGGCGAGGATCGCGGGCTCGCCGCCATGGGCGGCCAAGAGCGGCGCGGCATAGGCCTCGCACCAACGCTTTTCGCCGCCGGGGCTTTCAAGCTCGAAGCTGGCGGCATAAGGCTCGCCCTTGTTCGCCACGAGATCGAACAGTGCCGAGAGCCGACGGCCCAGTTCCGTGTTCACGGCGTCCGCCACGCGCCCGGACGCGCCGCCGAGTGAGATGGCGGCGGATGCGCCGGCCCCGGCGAACATCCAGTCCTTTGTGCCGTTGAGGCTCATCCGCGCCAGCAGCGCATGCGGCCGCGCGAAAGCGGGCAAATCATCGATCAGCCGCTCCGGCGGGTAGAGCGCGCCGCCGCGGCGCTCCCGCCAGAGCCCGGCGGCGGCCTGCAACACGGGATCCGCCGGCGCCGCCGCGTCAAGGCGAATGAACAGGCGGGAAAGCTCAGGCGTCATCTTCTCAAAGTCCGGCATTTTAGGGCTCCGCAAGGTTCGGCAGGCATTCTCCTTTGACTTGCCGGAAGGCGGCCGGGCCTTGATCACGATCAAGGAGCGCAGCCCTGCAATCGAAAATGATGCAACTGAAGCAACAGAAAGGAACAGCCTCCATGAAGACCCCCGTAGAGATGGATTTCCTCGGCTTTCAGGGCTCGGATGCGCAGCGCACCCTGATCGAACGGCATGTGGGCGAGCTTGAGCGCCGGTTTGGCGGCATCGTCTCGGGCCGGGTGGCGGTGAAGGCGCCCGACGGTCACCACCGCAAGGGTGCGGCGTTCCTGGTGTCGATCCGGCTCAAGCTGCCGGATGGCCGCGAGGTGGATGTGTCACGCACGCCCGATGCCGATGAACGTCATGCGGATTTCCATTTCGCGCTGAGCGATGCGGTCCGGCGTGCTGAACGGCAGCTGGTTTCGCAGGTCGAGCGCATGCAGCGCGAATAACCGGGTTTCGGTGATGGCCACGGCCTCCGTCATGTCCAATGCCGAAATCGCCGCCGCCCTGCGCGAGGCGGCGGGCCTGTTGCGGGCGCAGGGGGCAGGCACGTTTCGCATTGCCGCCTATGAGAAGGCGGCGGATACGGTGGAAGCACTGCCACAGAGCATTGCCAGCCTCGCCGCCGGCGGGATCGAGGCGCTGGATGGCCTGCCGCATATCGGCCCCGGCCTGGCTTCGGCCATCCAGGAGATTCTGGCCACCGGGCGGTGGGTGCAACTTGAGCGGCTGCGCGGTGCCTCCGATCCCGAGGCGCTGCTGCGCGGGGTGCCGGGGGTTGGCCCCATGCTTGCCCGGCGCATTCATGATCACCTCGACTGCGGCACACTGGAAGCCCTTGAAGCAGCCGCCCATGATGGCCGTCTCGCCGCGGTGCCGGGAATCGGGCCCCGCCGTGCCGCGGCCATCATGCTGGGGGTTTCCGGACTCCTGAACCGGAAGCGGCCGGTTGGGCCGGGTGCGCCGCCGGTGCCTCCCGTGGCCACGCTGCTCGATGTCGACCGCGAATACCGCGAGAAGGCCGTCACCGGTGCGCTCAGGCTGATCGCGCCCAAACGGTTCAACCCTGAAGGAAAAGCATGGCTTCCCGTTCTGCACACGGAGCGCGGGCCGTGGCATTTCACGGCGCTGTACTCGAACACGGCGCGCGCCCATGACCTGAACAAGACCGGCGACTGGGTGGTGATCTTCTATTCCACCGACAGCCGCCCGGAAGGCCAGTGTACGGTGGTCACCGAAACCACTGGCCCGCGCCGCGGCCTGCGCGTGGTGCGGGGCCGCGAGCCGGAAACCCCGCGGGCGCCGGCATGAGCCGTTTCACGGGCTGGCTTCGAGAACAATGAGGCCGATGGTGACGGCGGCGCCAAAGAGCCCCCAGTAACGCCAACGCCTGAGGCGTGGCGGTGCATCGCCGCGGCGGCCGATCAGGAAGAGACTGACATTCACCGCCGCGAACACGGCTAGCATCACGAGGCTGGTCAGTTCGGCGAGCCGCAGGAGCGGAACGAACAGGCCGAGTGCCGCGGCCGCGGCGCACACCAGCAGGATGGCGCGGACGGGTGTTTGCCGCCTGGCATGCAGGATGCGCAATTGCCGTGGCGCCATGCCTTCACCCGCCATGCCATAGAGGACGCGGCTCGCCATGATGATCTGGACCAGAATTCCGTTGATCATCGCCACCGCGGCCATCACCGCCATGGGGGTTCCGGATTGGCCGGTCACGTGCTGGAACAGGTCGGCGAGCGGCGCGCGGCTCGTGACCAGCGCCTCGCGGTCGGGCCAGCTTGCCGCCACCACCGCGACGAGACCGTCGAGCACCACCGCAATCACCAGCGTCAGCAGGATGGCAAGCGGCACCACCCGCTGCGCATCGTGGGTCTCCTCCGCCATATTCTCAATATCCTCGAAGCCGATGAAGGCGAAGAATGCAACAAAGCCGCCGGCGAAGACCGCGCTCCACACTGTCCAGTCCGTGGGCAGCGAAAGGACTTCGCCCAGCAACGGCGAGCGTGCCGCCATCGGCAGCCCGGCCACGGCCACCACCAGCAGCGCGCCGACCTCCAGAACCGTGACGACGGCGGCAAAGCCCACGCTTTCGCGCACCCCGGCGGCGGCAACCATGCTCAGGAACGCCATGACCGCGAGCAGGCTCATGGCTTCTGGCAGGCCCGAGAAGCTCGCGACATAGCGCGCGAAGGCCAGGCCGATGACGGCGCTCGACGTGATGGCGACGGCGACCACGCCATAGCCGATGATCCGGCCCG
Organism: Aestuariivirga sp.; assembly: GCF_046093005.1. Taxonomy (GTDB): domain Bacteria; phylum Pseudomonadota; class Alphaproteobacteria; order Rhizobiales; family Aestuariivirgaceae; genus Aestuariivirga. The sequence continues at coordinate 26,724 of NZ_JBJTER010000106.1, read as the reverse complement.
CGATCTCGCCTAGTCCCAGCTTGACGAAGATGGCTTCGCCTGCCGCGCGCGGATAGGCGCTTGCCAGTATCGCATAGGAGAAGCCGCTCAGCCCGGCGACGACGCCCGCCACGAAAAAGGCCAATGGGGCATGACTTCCAGCAATGGCCACGATCTCGCCGATGAGGGCGAAGATGCCCGCGCCAATGGTGACCCCGACGCCATAGAACACAAGCCACGGCAGGCTGAGGGCACGGCGCAGTTGGCTGGGGGCATCATGGGCCATGCTGCCAGCCTAGCCCACTTCACACCCGAACGGAAACGTCTCCGGCAATTTGCGGGTGTCTTGCGCTAAGCCTATTCGAGATTGGTATGCCGCTTGCGCATCGCGGAAGGCGAAACCTTCAGCCGTTCGCGCAGCATCAGGATCAGCACCTCGAAGGTGAGGAACTGCGCGCCCTCGAACAGCGAGCCCATCGGCAGCACCGAGGCCGGGCTGGGTCCGGTGTCGTCCGCCATGGTCTGCGCCGGAATGACGAGCACGGTGTCACAGGCGCGCGGCACGCGGCCCTTGGGTTGCGCGGTGATGCAGGCGGTGCGCGCGCCGGCCTCCGAGGCCACACCGATGAGCCCCATGACGGTGGAAAAATCGCCCGGTCCCGCGCTGACGATGAGAAGATCGCCGCGGCCCACCGGCGGCGCCGCCATATCGCCCACCACATGAGCATCGAGACCGAGGTGGTAGAGCCGCATCGCCAGCGCGCGCATCATCAGGCCTTCGCGGCCCACGCCATAAAGCACCACGCGCCGCGCCTTGGATATCTCACGCGCCAGACGGTCAGCCGCGGCGGCGTCCACCTCGCGGCTGGCGGCCTTCACCTCCTCGGCGGCTTGCTCAACGGTCTTGCGGTAATCCAGCATCAGACAGTGGCTCCTGTTTTGATCCCGGACGATGCCGGAAAGGCGTTCACGGCGGCCTGCAGCCAGCCCGTATCGTCCAGCACATCGAGAATCGTGTAGCGGCTGCGCAGGTAGAGCGATGAGAGCACGGTCCAGCGCAGGTAGCGGTCATCGACGCCGATATCCATGGGTGTGGAGGGCGCGCCGGCCATAAGCAACATCGCCGCGAAGTCTTCGGGGTTGATGACCTGTCCTTCTAGCCTCGCCTTGAGGCGCGGCCAGACCTCCTTGAGGCGCGTCAGCCGCTGGCGCAGCACATCCTTGCCCACATGCTTGAGACGCGTTTCCTCGATCGAGCGGTCGGCGATCTCGGAAGGCCCGAAAGCGCTCTGGATCGCTTCCGCCTTTGCGGCGAAATCCGGGGCCTGCGCCACCGTGGCCTCAATGTCGAGGCGCGCCATGTCCTGGGCGAGGAACCAGCTGTAGAGCCGCAAGGCCGCCAGCGAGCCGATGGCCACGCAAGAGCCGTGGCTCACCGCTTCGCCGTCATGTTCGAGGCCCCGCATTTCCCAGAGATGGGCAATCTGGTGATCGGCCCCCGAGGCGGGCCGTGAGGAACCGTAAAGCTCCATCGCGAAACCCACCAGTGACAAGCCTGCGAACAGGTTCTCGATGGCGGCGGGTTCGCCGCGCGCCACGGCCTGCGGGTGTGACAGGAAATCGCGCAAATGCCCTTGCACCATGGTCCATGCGGCTGGTGCGATGGGCTCGATGCCAAGCTCATCCGCCAGGATCCAGTCCGCGCCCGCCGGGATCTTGCCCGCAAGATCGCTGTAGCCCCAGCTTGTCATGTCCGGTGGCGCCTTGCTGAGAACGTCGAGGTCGGCGACGATCGCCCGCGGGGGCGCGCATTGGATCGTCTTCTTGAAACCCTTCTCCGAGAGCGGCGCGCCAGCTGAAGTGTAGCCGTCCATCGACGCCGCGGTGGCCACGCAGAGATAGGGACGCCCGAGCTTGAAGGCCGCGTATTTCACGACATCGTTGATGACGCCGGAGCCCACGGCGATGGGAATTGCATCAGAGCCTTGCAGGGCGCCGATCAGCGTCTGCGCCAGTTCGACACTGGGCTTGGGCTTCGGCTTGGCGGGCAGCACATGGGTCTTGACCGCGATGGCCGCCGCGCGAAGCTGCGCGTCGAGCGCCAGGCCTGCGGCGGCCCAGGTGTTTTCGTCAGCGATGAGAAACGCCGTTCCCCCGCCGAAATGCGCCTTGAGGAGGGCCGGCGCTTGGGCGAGCGCGCCCGTCGAGAGATCGACGGCGGCGATGGATTTCGAAACCTTCAGGCCCCCGGCTATGGTTTGCTGCGCGGCATTCAATGCGGCTTTCCTCCCGATCGCAGCGCGAGCCCCTGGGCATCGAAGAAATGGAGCCGGTTCGGCGGCAGCGAGAGGCCGATGACCTGGCCGGCGTCGATCGCGGTGTCGCCGTCGGCGCGGACAACCAGCGAGGTTCCATCCGCGAGCGTGACATAGAGATAGGCGTCGCCGCCCAGCGTTTCGCGCAGCCGGACGGTGGCGTCGAAATCGCCCTTGCCAGCTTCGGTGATGACCATGTGCTCGGGCCTGATGCCCAGCTTGGCGGCGGCGCCGGCCTGCGCCAGCCTCGCGCCAAGCCCCACCCTGGCGGTGCCCTGACTGGGCCGCAGGTCGATGAAATTCATGGCCGGTGCGCCGATGAAACCGGCGACGAATTCGGTGCGCGGGCGGTGATAGAGCTCCATGGGCGGGCCGATCTGCTCGATCCGGCCCTCGTTCAGCACCACGATCTTGTCAGCCATGGTCATGGCCTCGACCTGGTCGTGGGTGACGTAGATCATGGTGGCGTTGAGCTGGCGGTGCAGCGCCTCGAGCTCGACCCGCATCTGCACCCGGAGTTTGGCGTCGAGGTTTGACAGCGGTTCATCGAACAGGAATACTTTCGGATTCTTGACGATGGCCCGGCCGATCGCCACGCGCTGGCGCTGGCCGCCGGAGAGCTGGCCCGGCTTGCGGTCAAGATAGTCGTTGAGTTGCAGCACGCGCGCCGCCTCGGTGATCCTGCGGCTCCGCTCTTCGGCCGGGAAATTGTTGATCTTCATCCCGAAGTCCATGTTTTCGCGCGCCGTCATGTGGGGGTAAAGCGCGTAGGACTGGAACACCATGGCGACGTTGCGCTCGGACGGCGCCTTCCGCGTCACATCCTCCTCGCCGATCATCACCTGGCCGCGCGAAATGCCCTCCAGCCCGGCGATGGCGCGCAGCAGGGTGGACTTGCCGCAACCCGAGGGGCCCACGAATACCGCGAACTCGCCATCCTCGATATCCAGCGACACGTTGTGAATGACCTGCTGTGCGCCGTAGGACTTGTCGATGTTCGACAGCTTCACCCGCGCCATTGAGAACCTCCGGACAGACCTCGCCAGAATCCTGTTGACTCCGGCCCGATAAAATACATTTATATGCGAAGCGATACAAATGTAAATGGCTGCTTTGGTCGCTAACGTCCCTTTTACGGAGGAAATCAATGAAACTGAGAAACTTCGTGAGCGCGCTCGCGCTCATGGCAATGGGAGCGGTGGCTGGCGCCCCGCAGGCGTCCGCGTGGTCGCTTGAAGAGGCGGCCAAGCCCTATGCCGGAACCACCGTCGACGTCGTGTTCCTGGACCGCCCGGGTTACAACGCCGCCAAGGAAATGCTGCCCGAGTTCGAGGCCAAGACGGGCATCAAGGTCAACATCACCACGCTGCCCTATGAGAACGCGCTGGGCGAGCAGGTGCGTGACTTCGTCGCCCAGGGCGACCTTGACGTTGCGCTCATCGACCTCGTGTGGATCGGCAACTTCGCCGAGAACGGCTGGATCGTGCCGGTTGATACGTTCGCCAAGGATCCGAAGCTGGCCGACCCCGATCTCGACATGAACGATTTCTTCCCGCTGGTGCTGAACGCTTTCGGCGGCTGGAACGGCACCATCTACGGTCTGCCGTTCGACAACTATTCCGGCCTGCTCTTCTACAACAAGTGCATGCTGAAGGACGCCGGCTTTGACGGCCCGCCGGAAACCTGGGCTGACCTCAAGGACAAGTATGGCCCGGCGCTGACCAAGGACGGCAAGTTCGCCTTCGCGCTGCAGTCCAAGCGCAACGAGACCCAGTCGGCCGACAGCTTCGCGCGCGTGCTGTGGCCGTTCGGCGGCTCGTTCCTGACGAAGGACTTCAAGTCGAACCTGAACTCTCCGGAGAGCCAGGCTGGCCTCAACTTCCGCCAGGACCTGATGAAGTATATGCCGCCTGGCATCGTCTCCTATGACCACGCCGAGACCGTGAACGCGCTCGCCCAGGGCGACGTGGCCATGATCACCGAGTGGTCGGCCTTCTATTCGACGCTGACCAACAAGGAGACCTCGAAGATCGGCGATTGCCTTGCCATCGCGCCGGAGCCGAAGGGTCCCGCTGGCCGCAAGCCCGCGCTCGGCGGCTTCTCGCTCGCCGTCGCCTCGCAGGCCGACGACAACGAAAAGGCGGCCGCCTGGCTGATGATCCAGTGGCTGACCTCCAAGGCCAATGCCCAGACCTATCTGGAAAAGGGCGGCGTGCCGGCCCGCCAGTCGGTCTATCAGAACGCCGATAACGCCACGAAGTTCACTTATATCCCGGCCCTCGTCGAGAGCTGGAAGGAAGGCGTTCCGGAGTTCCGTCCGCGCTTCGCGGAGTGGCCGACCATCACCGAAATCGTCCAGGAATGGGGCACCAAGATGATGCTGGGCGAAGTCTCGGTCGAGGAAGGCGCCAAGACCATTGGCGCCAAGATGGAGGAAGTGCTGCAGAAGGCGGGCTACTACGACGGCAAGAAGCCCCTCGCTCAGTAACAAGCCTGACTGTGCAATCGCGCGGCGGGGGATTTGCCCCCGCCGCGTTCCGCATCGCCAACCCTGAAGGACAGCGCTCGTGACAGCCCGCGTGAAAACGTCGACCATGATCGCGTTTCTTGGGCCATCCGTGCTGGCGCTCGCGGTGGTGGGCATCGCGCCGCTGTTCTACGGCATCTGGAAGAGCCTGCATTTCTTCAACCTCACCAAGGCCAACCAGCAGGAATTCGTGGGGCTTGCCAATTACGCCAGCGTGCTCTCAGACCCGGTATTCTGGCAATCCATGGGGCGCACGGCGGTCTTGTTCCTGATCGCGGTGCCGTTGCAGATTGTGCTGGGCCTGTTGATCGCGCTGCTTCTGCATCGGCCTGGCCTCGGCTTCCTGCGTGCCCTCACGCGGCTGTCGCTGGTGCTGCCGATGGCAACCACCTATGCGGTGGTGGGGCTTCTGGCGCAGGTGATGTTCAACATGAAATATGGCGTCATCAACCAGCTGCTCGGGTTTGTCGGCGTCGAGCCGATCAACTGGATCGGCGATCCCACCAATGCGTTCATCGCGGTGATCTTCTGGGATGTGTGGCAGTGGACGCCCTTCGTGGCGCTGGTCATGCTGGCGAGCCTCTCCAACGTGCCGCTCGAGATCGAGGAGGCGGCGAGGCTCGAAACCGGCCGCTGGTGGACGGTGCTGCGCCATATCCAGCTGCCATTCCTGATCCCCGGCCTCGTGGCGGTGCTGATCCTGCGCACCGCCGACACGCTGAAGCTGTTTGACATGGTGTTCACGATGACGCGCGGCGGCCCGGGCTCGGCCACCGAATTCATCGCCATTCTCATTGAGCGCACCGGCAACCGCCAGTTCGACATCGGCATGGCCTCGGCGCAGGCCATCATCCTGCTCGTTCTCACCGTGCTGCTGTCGCGCGCCTACATCAAGTTTTTCTACCGGGAGGTCAGGGCATGAGTGCTGGCTCCGCATCGGCGCGAGGGGGGTATGCCGGCCGCCGCTGGGTTGGCGAGGCCGTGCTGCTGTGCGCGATCTGCCTGTTCTGCGTATTTCCCTTCTATTGGATGGTGACGACCAGCCTCAAGACCCAGGCCATCGCGCTCGAATCGCCGCCTGTCTGGATGTTCACGCCGACTCTCGCCAATTACTGGGAAGTGCTGTTCGAGGACCGGGTCGGCATATCGCTGATCAATTCGCTGATCGTCGCCGTGTGCACCACCGCGCTGTCCATCGGCCTTGGCTGCCCGGCGGCCTATGCGCTGGCCCGTTTCGAGTTCCGCGGCAAGCAGGACCTGTGGTTCTGGTTCATCACCAACCGCTTCGTTTCGCCCGTCGTGCTGGTGTTTCCGGTGTTCCTCATCGCCCGCCAGATCGGCCTGCGCGATACGCATCTGGCGCTGATCCTGATGTATCTCACCTTCTGCCTGCCCATCGTGATCTGGATCTGCACCGACCAGTTCCGCTCGATCCCTTATGACCTCGACGAGGCGGCGAGCCTCGAGGGCGCCAGCCAGTGGCGCATTTTCCGGTCGATCTGCCTGCCGCTGGCCATGCCCGGTGTGGCCGTGTCGGCGATCTTTTCCTTCATCTTCTCCTGGAACGAATTGCTGTTTGCCTACATTCTGGCGCCCAAGGCCGCCAAGACAGCGCCCGCCATGGCCATCACTTTCATGGAAGGCTACGACGTGCCTTACGGGAAGATCATGGCCACCGCCACGCTGATCGCCGTTCCGGTGATGGTGTTCGCGCTGATCGTCTCGCGCCACCTGGTGCGCGGCCTGACGATGGGGGCGGTGAAGTAACGGACGATTGATGTCGCGCGCGCCGAAGCTTCCCAAGATCGACGCAGACGAGCGTTTTCTCGCGCAGGTGGCCTGGGCCTACCATGTCGAGGGGCTCACCCAGGAACAGGTGGCGGACAAGCTGCAGGTCACCCGGCTCCGCGTCAACAAGGCGCTGTCCGAAGCGCGCCGCAACGGGCTGGTGCGGATCACCCTCAACACGTCCTTCTCGGCCTGCCCGGAGCTGGAAGAAGGCCTGTGCAAGGCCTTCTCGCTTGCCGAGGCCTTCGTGGCGCCCTCGCCGGAGCGCGCCGCCGACCTGCAGATGATCATCGGCGCGGCGCTGGGCCAGGTGCTGTCGAGCAAGCTTGCCGACCAGGGCATCCGCACCTTTGGCCTCACCTGGGGCAACACGCTCAACATCGCCACCCGTTTCGTGGCGTCCTTCAACCGCCATGACCTTGAGATCGTCTCGGTCATGGGCGGGCTGACGCGCGGCTCCGACTTCAACAGCTTCGAGATCACCACCAGGCTCGCTGACCTTCTTGGCGCCCAGCACAGCTATTTTCCCGCGCCCCTCTATGCGGGTTCGCGCCGCTCGCGCGACACCATCATGAAACTCGATGTGTTCGACGAGGTGCTGGACAAGATCAGGAAGATCGACGGCATGGCGGTGGCCTGTAGCGACATCTCGGCGCGCTCGCTCCTGGTGCGCGACGGGCTTCCCTCCGATGTGAAGCCGGCCGATCTGATCAAGGCGGGCGCGGTCGGCGACGTACTGGGCACCATCATCGGAGCAAACGGCGAGCCAATTGACCATCCGATCAACGAGCGTATCGTCGGCATCGGGCTTGACGACATGCGGCGCATTCCCAACACCATCCTGGCGGCGGGCGGCGCCTACAAGGTGCCGGTGATCCGGGCCGCGCTGCGCCAGCGCCTTGCCCGCATCCTGGTGACCGATGAAACCACCGCCCGCGCCCTGCTCGCCCAGAAGGCCCAGACGGTGGCGGAGCGTTCAGCCGTCGATCCTTGAGAAATCGGCCACTTCGGCGGTGGCGGCGCGGATGCGGTTGAGAAGGCGCAGGCGGTTTTCGCGGAAATTGGCGTCCTTGTCGTTCACCGTCACATGCGCGAAGAACTGGTCCACCGGCACACGCAGCCGGGCCAGCGCGGCCATGGCCGCTTCGAAATCCTCCTGCTCGATGGCGCGGCGCGCCTGGGCGGCGGCCTGGGTGACCGCCGTATGCAGCGCCTTCTCCTCGCCCTTGATCAGCTGCTGGATATTCACATCGCCATCATAGGCGCGGCCGTCCTTCTTCTCCTCGATGCGCAGGATATTGGCGGCGCGCTTGACGCCGGCCAGCAGGTTCTTGCCGTCGTCGGTGTCGAGGAAATGGGACAGCGCCTCGACGCGCTTGGTGACCAGCACCAGATCGTCCTGATTGCCCAGCGCGAAGACCGCATCGATCAGGTCATGGCGCTTGCCTTCGTCCCTGAGATGCACCTTGAGGCGGTCGGCGAAGAAGGAAAGAAGATCACCGCCGTAAGGCTTGAGGTCGATGCGCAGGCCCTTGTCGAGAATGATGCGGATCACGCCCAGCGCGGCGCGGCGCAGCGCGTAAGGGTCCTTTGAGCCGGTGGGCTTCTCGTCGATGGACCAGAAGCCCGTGAGCGTGTCCAGCTTATCGGCCAGCGCCACCGCCTGGCCGATGCGCGAGACGGGCAGCGTGTCGCCCGGCCCCAGCGGCTTGTAATGGTCGCGGATGGCGTCCGCCACTTCGGGGTCCACACCCTGGTCGAGCGCGTAATAGCGGCCCATGACGCCCTGCAGTTCGGGGAATTCGCCGACCATGCCGGTGACCAGATCGGCCTTGGCGAGGCGCGCCGCGGCGCGCGCCTTTTCCGGATCGGCGCCGATCCTGGCGGCGATCTCGCCCGCCAGCTTCTCGATGCGCTTCACGCGCTCGCCCTCGCTCCCCAGCCTGGCATGGAAGGTGACGGCGTCGAGCTTCGTGGCCCGGTCCTCAAGCTTCATCTTGCGGTCCTGGTCCCAGAAGAAGCGGGCGTCCGACAGCCTGGCGGCGATCACCTTGTTGTTGCCGGCGACGATCACCTTGCCGCCGTCGCTGGCGAGCATGTTCGAGACCATGAGATAGCGGTTGGCCAGCTTTCCGCTGGCGATGTCACGAAGTGCAAAACATTTCTGGTGGCTGCGGAGCGAGGTGGCGATGGCCTCCGGCGGCACCGCAAGGAAGCTGTCATCGAAGCTTCCCATCAGCACCACCGGCCATTCGGCGAGCCCCGCCGTTTCCCGGAGCAGGGCTTCGTCCTCGATCACCTCGAGCCCCTGCGCGAAGGCGAGGCTGCGGGCCTCGGCGCGGATCGTCTCGGCACGCTGGCGGGCATCGACCATCACGAAGGCGCGTGCCAGCTTCTCCGCGTAATCCTCGAAGCGCCGCACCGCGATGGGCGCGGGCGCCATGAAACGGTGGCCATGGGTGATGTTGCCGCTCACGATGCCGTCAATCTCGAAGGGCACCACCTCGCCGTCAAACGTGCAGATGATCGAATGAAGCGGCCGCACCCAGCGCAAGGAGCCGGAGCCCCAGCGCATGGACTTGGGCCATGGGAATTTACGGACCGTCTCCGGCACCAGCTCGGCGATGATGCTGGTGGCCTGGCGGCCGGGCTTGCGGATGACGGCCAGATAGAACTGGCCTTTCTTGTCATCCTGCACGGTGAGATCGGCGAGCGTGAGGCCGGTCGATTTGAGGAAGCCGTCAATGGCCGGCTGCGGCGCGTCAACCCGCGGGCCCTTGCGCTCCTCGCTCACGTCGGCGGCGCGGGCGTCGAGCCCCTCGACCGACAGCACGAGGCGGCGCGGCCCGCCATGCGCCTGCGCGCCCTCATAGGTGAGGCCCGCCGCCACCAGCCCGTTGGTGATGATCTGGCGCAGGTCCTCCGCCGCCCGCTGCTGCATGCGGGCGGGGATTTCCTCGGAGAACAATTCGATCAGGAGTTCAGGCATGGAAGCGCTGGCCGGAGGGGTGAACCGTTACAGCGCCTTGTGCGAGCCGTCGCAGAAAGGCTCCGCCTTGGAGTGCTTGCAGGCGCAGAAGAATTTGCGGCCCGAAGCCTCCGCCGTCCATTTCACCGGGTTGAAGGACGAGCCCTTGTGCGAACCATCACAGAACGGCTGGCGCTTGGACTGCCCGCAGGAGCACCACCAGTAATCCTTGCCGGCCTCGACCTCCACGGGGATCGGCGCTTTCTGGGCAATGACGGGTTCGGACATGGGGATCACTCCTCGATTGTAATTGGCGGTTGCCTACAGGGATTCAGGGCCCAAGTCCAATCCCGCCCGCTTACCAGTCGGCAGGGGGCGGCTCCGGAATGGAATTGGCCGCGCCCAGCACCTGCTGGTCGAAGTCGATGATCGAGCCGGTCATCAGGCCTGATTCCTCGCTCGACAGATAGGCGACGGCGCGGGCCACTTCGGCGGGCTTCAGCAGGCGGCCGAAGGGGCGGCCGGCCTCCGCCTTCTCCAGCCAGCCGGGGGCGGCCTCATGATAGGTCTTCATGATCCGGTCTTCGCCCGGCGTATCCATCCAGCCGATGTTGAGGCCGTTGACCCTGATCCTGTAGCGCATCACCGTGAAGGCCACGTTGCGGGTGAGGGTGGCGAGCGCTCCCTTGGAGCCGCAATAGGCGGAGATGAAATCCTGCCCGCCATGGCCCGACATCGACAGGATGTTGACGATGGTGCCGCTGGTCTTGTTCTTCTTCATCAGGTGCAGCGCGTCCTGCATCAGGAAGAAGGGGGCGCGCACATTGGTGTCGAACATCAGGTCATAGAGTTCGGGCGTCGTATCCCAGATCGAACCGCGGTCGGTGATCGCGGCGGCGTTGACCAGCGCGTCGACGCGCCCGAAGGCGGCATCGCAGGCGGCCATCACCTTGCGCACGTCCTCCATCCTGGCGAGATCGGCTTGGACGAAGACGGTCTTCACCTTTTTGGCCTCGAGCGCTGACTTGACGCGGGCGCCACGCTCGGCGTTGCGGCCGGTGATCACCAGATTGGCCACGCCGCGCTCAGCGAACAGATGCGCGATGGCCTCGCCCAGCCCCTGGGTGGAGCCGGTGACCACGGCGGTCTTGCCGTCCATGGAGAGATTCTTCAGCGAGTCGATGTTCATGATCAGGATACCTTCACGGGCGCGCCGGTCTGCCAGGAGAGCGTTGCGGCATCCGCCAGCTTCTGGGCCTGCAGGCCGTCGAAGCCGCTGGGCGCCACGGTCTTGCCGTTGGTCACCGCATCGATGAAGGTGAGCACTTCGTTGGCATAGGCCTGGCCGTAGCGCTCGGTGAAGAAGTTGAGGATCGGATCCTCGCGGAAGCCCTCGCCATTGGCGAGTTCCACCGTGGTGTTGTGGATGTTGCCGGCCCGCAGCATGCCCTTCGATCCGTGCACCTCGATCCGCTGGTCATAGCCATAGGTGGCGCGGCGCGAATTGGTGATGACGCAGATCTTGCCGGACGCCGTCTGCATGTGCACGGCGGCGGTATCGACGTCGCCCGCGGCGCCGATCGCCTTGTCGACCAGCGAGGCGCCCAGCGCGTTCACCACCGTGAACTCCTCGCCCACCAGGAAGCGGGCGAGATCGAGATCGTGGATCATCATGTCGCGGAACAAGCCGCCCGAAAGCTTCACATAGTCCATCGGCGGCGGCCCGGGATCGCGGCTGATGATGGTGGCCATCTCGACGCTGCCGACCGCGCCATCGCGCAGGCGCTTCTGCAGCGCGGCGAAGCTCGGGTCGAAGCGGCGGTTGAAGCCGATCATCAGCGTCGTCTTGTTCTTCTCGACCACCTTGAGGCATTGCTCGATGCGCTCAACCGAGAGGCTCACCGGCTTTTCGCACAGCACGGGCTTGCCCGCGTTGGAGCCGGCCTCGATCTGCTCGGCATGGAAGGGCGTGGGCGTGGCAATCAGGATGGCGTCCACGTCCTTGGCCTTGATGATGTCCTCGACACTGGCCACCCTGGCGCCCACCTCGGCGGCCAGGTCCGCCGCCGCCTTCGGCAGCGCGTCGGCCAGATAAGCCACCTTGGCCTTGCCCGAGGCGGCGATGGTCCGGGCATGCACCTTGCCGATGCGGCCCGCGCCCAAGACTCCGAATCTCAACATTGCCGGTCCTCCATCACACGCCATGACAGGCTTATTGGAACGTTTATTCCGATTTGACTTGCTTTTGGAATTATTGTTTTTTCCTGTCAAGCATAGATCAGCAGATTGGAGAGCATCATGGAAGCGGGTTCGGCCCCCCGGAAGCTGGACGTGATCACCATCGGGCGCTGCTCGGTGGACCTCTACGGCCAGCAGATCGGGGCGCGGCTGGAGGACGTCACCTCCTTTGCCAAGTCGGTGGGCGGCTGCCCGGCCAACATCGCCATCGGCGCCGCCCGGCTTGGCCTGAAATCCGGGCTCATCACAAGGGTGGGCGCGGAGCAGATGGGCCGCTTCATCAGGGAACAGATGGCGCGCGAGGGCGTGGCGCTTGACGGTATCGTCACTGATCCTTCGCGGCTCACCTCGCTCGTCCTGCTCTCGGTTGAGAATGACAAGAGCTTTCCCCTGATCTTCTACCGCGACAACTGCGCTGACAGCGCGCTCTCGGAGGACGACATCGACGAGGCTTTCGTGGCCTCGGCCGCCGCCGTGCTGGTGACGGGCACACATTTCGCCACGCCCAACACCGCCGCGGCGCAACGAAAAGCCATGCGCATCGCCAGGGCCCATGGCGCCAAGGTGATCTTCGACATCGACTACCGGCCCAATCTCTGGGGGCTTGCCGGCCACGCGGCGGGCGATGAGCGCTACATCAGATCGGACAGGGTTTCGGCCCATCTCAAGGCCATTCTGCCGGACTGTGACCTGATCGTCGGCACCGAGGAGGAAGTCCACATCGCGGCGGGCAGCGAGGATACGCTGGAGGCGCTCAACATCATCCGTACACTGTCAAATGCGGTGATCGTGCTGAAGCGTGGGCCGATGGGCTGCGTGGTCTATCCCGGCGCCATTCCGGACGCGATCGAAAAAGGCGTCGCCGGCAAGGGCTTTCCGATCGAGGTCTACAATGTGCTGGGCGCGGGCGACAGCTTCATGTCCGGCTTCCTGCGGGGCTTCCTCAAGGGCGAGGACCACGCCACCAGCGCCAGCTGGGCCAATGCCTGCGGGGCTTTCGCGGTCTCCCGCCTGCTGTGCTCGCCTGAAATTCCCACCTGGGATGAGCTGCAATATTTCCTGAAGCACGGCAGCCCGCACCGGGCGCTGCGCAGGGACGAGGCCATCAACCACATCCACTGGGCCACCACGCGCCGCCCAGAGCCCGGGCAGTTGCTGGCTTTCGCCATCGACCATCGCATGCAGCTGGAGCAGATGGCGGAGAAGGCCAACGCCCCGCGCGAGCGGCTCAATGACTTCAAGCGCCTCGCCGTGGCGGCGGCAGGCCGGGTGGCCGCCGGCCGGCGGGGCTTCGGCACGCTGCTGGACGATGTCTATGGCCGCGAGGCGATGTTCGACGCGGCGAAGCTGGGCCTCTGGGTGGGGCGGCCCCTGGAGCAGCCGGGCTCGCGCCCCTTGCGCTTCGAGTTCACCCAGGACGCGGGCGCGAGACTCGTGGAATGGCCGGTCACCCACACGGTGAAGTGCCTCGCCTTCTATCATCCGGATGACCCCGCGGAGCTGAGGCGCGAACAGGAGGAGAAGCTGCGGACGCTTTATGAAGCGGCGCGCAAGGTGGGCCGCGAGCTGATGGTGGAAATCATCGCCGCCAAACACGGCGCCATGGCCGATGACACCATCGCCCGGGCACTGGCCGGGCTTTACGCGCTGGGCATCAAGCCCGACTGGTGGAAGCTGGAGCCGCAGGCCTCCACCGCCGCCTGGGACAAGATCGCCACGGTGATCAGCGCCAACGACCCCTGGTGCCGCGGCGTCGTTCTGCTGGGCCTCGACGCGCCGGAAGAGGAACTGGCCGCCAGCTTCCGCACGGCGGCCTCACAGCCCGTGGTGAAGGGCTTCGCGGTGGGCCGCACCATTTTCCGCGACGCGGCGCAAGCCTGGCTCTCAGGCAAGATCAGCGATGACGAAGCGACAGCCGACATGGCGGCAAGGTTCCAGTCGCTGGTGGCGGTGTGGGAGACGGCGCGGGGCAGGGCCTAGAGCATCGTGCGATCAATTGAACTCAGGCGTTTCAAATGAAAAACTTAGGTCATTGCCCGGCTTGACCGGGCCATGCCCTTTTCGGCGGCAGGAAGAGCCATCCGTGTTCCGGACAAGCGAGTTTGCCGGGGTCGTCCTTCCGCCCGTTGGCGTCAGCCCATGGCGGAGAGGAACCGGAATTCCCGGCGTCTCAGCGGACGTCGAGAACGCTCGTGCGCGCCTTGCGCACCACCGCCGTGGCGGTTGAGCCGCGAACCATCCTCTGCCAGCGCGAGCGGCCCTCGTCGGTGACCACGATCACCCGGTAGAGCGCGCCATGTTCGACGATCTCCTCCGCGGCGCGGCCCACCGCCACCCGGGTGTCGTGGACCTCGATCTTCATGGCCTTGAGCAGGGCCCTGGCATTGGCCACCGCCTCTTCCGCGGCGGGCCGTCCGGCCTCGCTGTCAGCGGCCGAGAACAGGGTGATCGGCTCGCCGGTGACGCTGGCCAGAACGGCGGAGCGCCGCACCGCCTGCATCGAGCGCGATGACCCGTCGGTGCAGATGAAGAAGCCGCGCCGGTCCAGGCTGTTGCGCGCCACCAGCACGGAGCAGGGGGCCATGGTCGTCACCGTCTGCACCACGCCCGAATCGAAGAAGGCCAGCAATTCGCCGCGCCAGCGCGACGGCTGGCCCATGATGATCAGATTGTAGGGGCCCAGTTCATACTGGTCGAGAATGCCGTTGGCGGCATCGGGCGCGGTCTTGAGCTTCAGCACCACCACGCGGCCCTCGGGGCTGCGGAATTCAAGCTTGTTGTCGCCCGCCGGATCGCCCCAGGCCTCGCTGCGCTGGGCTTCCTTGGGCCAGCCGGACACATCGATGCCTTCCTCCTTCAGGATCTCGACGGCGCGCTTCAAATGCCGGACGCCGGGCAGATCGATGCCGGCCTCCAGCATGTTCTCGCGCGCCAGCCGCACCTGGAGCCCGCCGGTCTGCAGGCCGGAATCGATGGGCCTTACGAACAGCACGATCAGGTCGCAGCTGTCCTGCACCGAGAATCGCGCGGCGAAGCGCACGGTGACCAGCGATTCCTCGGTGCCGTCGATGCAGGCGAGAATGCGGAACCGGCTGCGCCTTTGGGCGCGCAGGTTTTGCAGCGTCTTCTGGACGGCGGCCTCCTGCCGGTCCGAGAGAATGGAGCGCCTGAAAATCATCGCATCATGTTTAAGGATGGAGGAACGGCCAGTACAGCACCGAGATCGCCAGCAGCACCACGAAGGACAACGCCATCATGCGAATGCCGATGCGGAAGAAATCGGTGCCCTTGAGAAAGCCCGAGGCATAGATGATGGCGAAGGCCGGCTGGGCGGCGGGCGTCAGATAGCCGAAGGCCGAGGAAATGGCGGTGATGAAGCCAGCGCTGATCGGGTCCTGCCCGGCTTCCACCGCCGTCTTCAGCACAATGGGCGCCAGCACCGCCACCGCTGCACCCGCCGTCATGGTGTTGGACACCCCGATGGTGAGAAGCGAGATCACCGTGTTGAAACCGAACGTGCCGGTGGCGCCGATCTCGCGCATGCCCATGAACACGCTTTCGGCGACCCATTGCGCGGCCCCCGTCTCCTTCATCTCGACGCCCAGCGATATGGCGGCGGCATAGAGCAGCACCACGCCCCAGTTGACGCCGGAGTTGATGTCCTCCCAGCGAACCAGGCCCAGCACGAGAAAGGCCGCGGCCCCCGACAACGCCACGGTTCCAAGACCCAGCGTGCCCGACAGCGTGACCCAGCCGAAGATGGTGAGCCCGAAGATCAGGATGGTGAGCCATTCATTGGCCCGCATCGGGCCTTGCAGCGAAACCTGGGTGCGCAGCCGCGCCACCGCGCGCGACAGGTCAGACACCTCCGGCCGGAACGTCAGCACCAGCAGGAGCGTGACAACCGGCAGGCGGATCAGGAACATCGGGAAGGCGTAGATGATCCAGGTCACGTAATCCATGAGGAAGCGGCGGGTCTCGGGGTCCGCCGGATTGTAGAAGAAGTCCTTCCAGTAGCTGATGATGATGGCGTTGCGGGCACCCCCCGAGGGTGTTGCCACGCCGGCGATCGAACAGCCGTAGGAAATCGAGAACAGCAGCACCGCCGCCAGATTATGCACCTTGCGGGGGTCGTTGGAGGTCAGCGTGATCAGCGTGACGCCCACCGGCAGCATCATCGCCGCCACCGTGTGCTCGCCGATGAAGGCCGCTATGGTGCCGCACACCACGGTGATGCCGAAGCTGATGGCGTAGACATTGGTGCCGGTCATGCGCACGATCCACCAGGCGATGCGCTTGTCCAGCCGCTGGCGCACGATGGCCACGGCCAGCATCAGCGAGCCCATGATGAACAGAACCGAATCGGTCATCAGGCTCTGCGCCACCCTGGTGGGGTCGACCCGCAACAGCACCACCTGGCCCACGATGATGAGCAGCGGCACGGCTGGGAGCGGAATGGCCTCGGTGATGAACAGCATGGTGGCCATCAGCGACATAACCAGTACGATCTGGCCCTCATGGGTGAGGCCCGCCGGCGTTGGCGCCGCCATCAGCGCGAAGCCCACCACCAGCGTGATGAAGAACCACCGGCGCTTCCACAGGAAGGCCAGGTCGATGTCGCCCATGAAGGCGAGGAAGCGCTGATAGCCCTTGCGGCGGATGCGCGTGAGGCCTGCCGATGGCTCATGCGCCTGGAGGCTGTCCCGCGCCAGCTGGAAGGAGGTGGCGCTGGCGCTCATGCCGCGGCCCTTGCCGGCTGGGCTTGCGCCATGACATGCTCCCGGCGATTCCGAAGTTTCCCATGTGTGGTGGCGAAGTGACAACTCCCGCGGCGGTCCTCGCCGAAATCGAACGGCAGTTTCCGGAGAGCCTGGCCCGGGTGCGGGACCTTCTGCGCTTTCCCAGCATCGGCACCGACCCCGCGCATCACGGAGATTGCCGCCGCGCCGCGTCCTGGCTCGTGGCAGAGCTCGCGGGGCTGGGCTTTGAGGCGGGCCTGCGCGAGACCACGGGGCAGCCGCTGGTGGTGGGCCGCCATGTTCCCAAGGCAGCGGAAAAAGCCCCGCATGTGCTGTTCTATGGCCATTACGACGTTCAGCCCGCCGATCCGCTCGAATTATGGTCCTCCGCCCCGTTCGAGCCGCAGATTCGGAAGGGCAAGGGCGGCAACAAGGCCATATTCGCCCGCGGGGCATCCGACGACAAGGGCCAATTGATGACCTTTCTCGAAGCCAGCCGCGCCTGGCTCAAGGTCCATGGTTCGCTGCCCTTCCGGCTCACCGTGCTGATCGAGGGCGATGAGGAGGGCGATGCCTCGCATCTCGACCGTTTTCTCAAGCGCAACGCCCGGGAATTCGCCGCCGATGTAGCCTTCATCTGCGACACCGGCATGTGGGACAGGGTGACGCCCGCCATCAACACCAGGCTGCGCGGCTGCATCGGCGAGGAGGTGACGGTGAGCGGCCCGCGCATCGACCTCCATTCGGGCGATTACGGCGGGGCCGCGCAGAACCCCATCAAGGTGCTGAGCCGCGTTCTTGCGGCGCTGCATGACGGACGCGGGAGGATCGCAATTCCCGGCTTCTATGACGGCGTGAAGCCGGTTCCGCCGGGCTTGCGCCGCGCCTGGCGCAAGCTCAGGTTTCCGGACCGCAAGTTCCTCGCCGATGTGGGCCTGTCGGTTCCGGCGGGCGAGGAGGGCTATTCGGTGCTGGAGCAATTGTGGGCAAGGCCCACCGCCGAGGTGAACGGCATTTTCGGGGGCTATCGCGGCCCCGGCGCCAAGACGGTGATTCCGGCCGAGGCCACCGCCAAGCTCACCTTCCGGCTGGTCGAAGGCCAGGACCCGAAAAAGATCAGGCGCGCCTTCCGCCAGTTCGTGCGCGCCCGCCTGCCCGCCGATTGCAAGGTGAGCTTTGCAGACCAGGGTGGCGATTCGACCGGCATCACGGTGGCCGAGGATACCCCGTGGGTCAGCGCCGCCAGGCGGGCGCTGGAAGATGAATTCGGCCGCGCCCCTGTCATCACCGGGGCTGGCTATTCGCTCCCCGTCGTCGAATCCTTCCGGAAGCATCTGGGCATCGACAGCCTGCTCGTCGGCTTTGCCCAGGATGACGACGCCGAACATTCACCCAACGAGAAATACGACCTCGACAGCCTGCGGCACGGCACCCGCGCCTGGGCCCGCATCATCGCAGAATTTGCCAGAGAGTGACTGACATGACCCAACTGGACGCCGTTCTCGCCACCGCCGCCAGGGATTTCGACAACAGCCTCGAACGCCTGTTCCGGCTGGTGCGCATCCCATCGATCTCGACCGACCCTGCCCATGCCGGCGATTGCGACCGGACAGCCGCGGCGATCGTCGCCGATCTCGCCGCGCTGGGCTTCAAGGCCGAGGCCCGCAAGACCAAGGGCCGGCCCATGGTCGTGGCGCATTACACGCCTCGGAACGCCACGGCAGGCATGCCGCATTTCCTGTTCTACGGCCATTATGACGTCCAGCCCGCCGATCCGCTGGAACTGTGGCAGACGCCGCCTTTCGAGCCGGTGGTGAAAACCGAAAAAGGTGTCGCCCGGATCTATGGGCGCGGCACGTCCGATGACAAAGGCCAGTTCATGACCTTCATCGAGGCGGCGCGCGCCTGGATCACCGCCACCGGATCGCTTCCCATCAAGGCCACCTTCCTGATCGAGGGCGAGGAGGAATCCGGCTCGCCATCCCTGGTGCCGTTTCTCAAAGCGAACCGCAAGGAACTGTCCTGCGATGCCGCCTTCGTCTGCGACACCGGCATGTGGGACGCGAGGACCCCGGCCATCACGACCAGGCTGCGCGGCCTCGTTCACGAGGAGGTGACGATCACTGGCCCGCGCATCGACCTGCATTCCGGCGCCTATGGGGGCCCGGCCATGAACCCGATCCGTGTGCTGAGCAAGGTGATCGCCGCCCTGCATGACCGGAACGGGAAGGTCACGATCCCCGGCTTCTACGACGGCGTGGCGGACCTGCCGAAGGCGGTCAGGACGCAGTGGCGGTCGCTCGATTTCTCGGAAGCGAAGTTCCTGAAGGACGTCGGCCTCGGGCTGCCGGCGGGCGAGAAGGGCAAGAGTGTCCTCGAACAGATCTGGGCGCGGCCCACCGCCGAGGTGAACGGCATCTGGGGTGGATATACGGGCACCGGCACCAAGACGGTGCTGCCGTCCAAGGCCCATGCCAAGTTCACCTTCCGGCTGGTTGGCCGGCAGGACCCGGACAAGGTTCTGAAGGCCTTCCAGCGGTTCGTGAAAGGCCTCATTCCGAAGGATTGCAAGGTGGCGTTCTCCGGCCGTGGCGGCGGCAGCCCGGCCACTGAAATTCCGGAAGACAATCCGTTCATCGCCAGGTCCGCCAGGGCGCTGAAAGACGAGTTCCGCCGCGACGCTGTGCTGATGGGCTCGGGCGGGTCGATCCCTATTTGCCGCTTCTTCAAGGACATCCTCGGCATGGACTCGATCCTCGTCGGCTTTGCCCTGGCCGACGATGCGATTCACAGCCCCAACGAGAAATACAATGTCGAAAGCTTCCGGCGCGGCATTCGCAGCTGGGCGCGGATCATGGGCGAGTTCGGCGCGTGACCATCGACCCCGTGGCGCTGGTGCGGCGCTATCATGCGGCGCTGAACCGCTACAATGCCGAGACCGTGAAACCGATGTTCGCGGCGGACGCGGTCTATGTGTCGCCCGGCGTATCGGGCAGAATTGCCGGCCGCGACAACATCATCGCCGCCTTCGACGCCTATTTTGCCGAGCATCCGGACCAGCGCGCCGAAGACGGCGAGATTTCGCCAGTGGGGCCTCTTGCCGCGCGTTCGCGCTGGCGGCTTGAGGCCACGGCGAAGTCCAGCGGCCGTGTCGTCAGCCGGGCTGGCACCGAAACGGTGACCTTCGACGCCGCCGGGCGCATCATCCTCGTTGAGGTGGAAGACGCATGATCGCCCATCTGGCGCTTGGATCGCTGCTCATCGTGATCAATGTGGCGATCCAGGCGGAACTGTTCGGCGTCTTCAGCAGGAGGCTGGAAAGCATCATCGTCTTCCTGCGGCGGCGGCTCCGGCGGTTCGCCAATACGGCGGCCCTCGTCGTCGGCGTGCTGTTCGTTCTGTTCGTGATCACCATCCAGATCTGGGTCTGGGCGCTGGCCTTCCTGTTCGCGGGGGCGATCGCGGGGCTGGAGCCGGCGCTCTATTTCACCACCGTCGCCTTTACCACGCTGGGCTTCGGTGACATTACGCTCGATCCCAGCTGGCGGCTGCTTTCCGGCATCACCGCGGCCAATGGCTTCCTCAGTTTCGGCTGGTCCACCGCCTATATGGTGGAACTGGTGCGCCGCACGGCCTAGCGCGGAATGAGTCTTGATGTACCCACTTGTTTCCCCCTCCCCACAAGGGGCAGGGGGACTCATCGGGCCGGTGAAAAGTCATTCCGCCGTAAACGGGGAAGCGGAGAAAGTTAACATACTCCTTCCCCGCAAGAAGGACGGATGCCCGCGCCTGATCCGAGACAAACGCGGCATTGTTCAGGGCGCGAGCGGAACCGCGATCACCGCGATGACCGGATAATGGTCCGAGCCCGCCGCCTCGCCGATCCGCGCCGGGGCAAGCAGCCTCAGGCCCGGGGATACCAGGATGTGATCAATGGCAATCTGCGGCAGGCCCAATTGCGCCGGCCAGCTCGGCAGGAAGGTGAGGCGCGAGAGACCGCCCCGGTCCCGCAGCACCGCCATGATCCGCGAAAATGGTGTCGCGTTGAAATCGCCCATCACCAGCTTGCGGCCGGCGGTCGCCTCGATCAGCCGGGCGATTTCCGTCACCTGCCGGAACTGCGCGGCGGCATGCGGAAATCTGGTGGTGTGAACACCGAACACCGTAAGCCCACCCGCTTCCGGCCCCAGCATCACCCGGATGAAGGGCGGTCCCTGCCAGCGGCCCCTGGCTTCGCTCGCCATGATCGGCAACCGGGAAAGAACGGCGAAGTTACAGTAGTCGAGATCGTAGCAATCCGCCTGGTGCGGATAACGATCCCGGATTTCCGAGAGGATGCGGCGCTTGGCGGGGCCCATCTCGATGAGCACGATGATGTCGGCGTCAAGCCGCAGGATTTCCGCCTTGACCGCATCGGCATCATCGTTGACCCACAGCGTGTTGAAGCTGGCCACGCGCAACGCCCGTTCACCAGCGGCGGCGGCCGTGGCGGGCCACGGACCGCGGCTGGCCAGATGCGGCCACATGCCGATACCGGCGATGCCCAGCACCAGCAGCACAGCGGCGGTCAAGAGCTTGGCCCGCGGCATCACGCCCCCCAGCAGGAAGGCGAGCGTGATCACCGCGAATTGCAGCGTGAATTGCGAGAAAACGTCGAAGGCGATCCACAGCTGGCCGAGCCTCGAGGCAGCCAGCCCCGCGAGACCCGCGAAAAGGCCCAAGAAGCACTCCAGCCCGCCGGAAGGCCGCCGGCGTTGGCGGGCCTGCGTCCCGGGCGGAGTCTCGGTCTGTCGGTCAGCCGTTCGCGGCACCTGTTCCCCGGTTGATGCTAGAGCAGTCTGCTCTCCATCGGCAGAATCTGCTCCGGCGTACCAAAACCGGGAAGCGCCTCAAAGCGTTTCTTCCACGCCACGATATGCGGATAGGGGGTGAGATCGACATTGGCCTCGGCGGCGTAGCGCAGCACGCCGTAGATTCCGATGTCGGCGATGGTCGGACGCTTGGCGGCGACCCACTCTGATTTCGCCAGCTCATGCTCAAGCACCGCCAGCGCCGCCTTGGCCTCGGTGTCATACATGATGCGCACCTCGTCGCCGAACTGGCGGAGCCCCCGCGCCCGGGCGCGCAGGCGGAACACGGGAAGCGACAGCCGGTCCCACTGCCAGAACAGCCATTCCCGGATGCGGTTCTTCTCAAGTTCGGTCTTGCCGTCGAACTTACCCAACACTTCCGCAAGATGCTGCAGGATGGCGGAGGACTGCACGTAATAGGCCTGGCCATCACGCAGCGATGGAACCTGGCCGTAGCGGTTCTTGACCAGATAGTCCGGCTGCTTGTGCTGGCCTTCGCGGAGGTTCACATGAATATAGGAGAACGGGTGGCGGGAAAGCGCCAGCATGAGGCCCACGGTATAGGTCGGGCCGGAGCCGAGCATGCCGTAGAGGGTGAACCGCTCCTTGTTGCCGGACGGCGCGGCCCCCGCGCTGGACTTCTTTGCCGCTGGCTTCGGCTTGGCGGCCGCCTTGCCCTGCTTTTTCACAACAGGCTTCTTCGCAGCCTTCTTGGCTGTCTTCGCCATGGTCTAAACCCTCCCAGCCCCTTGTTTTTTTAACTCCGGGTACGGACTATAGCGGAGAAAGGGCCACCCCGACAACTGAAACGAAGCGGGGCCGCGCAACCTGCTCACCTGCCCTGCAAGAACGGCGGCCCGCCACGCAGAAATATCAGCCATCCTATTGATATAAAGAGGATTTATATCCCGAGCCTGGCTTTCAAAAGCTCGCTCACCGCTTGCGGATTGGCCTTGCCGCCGGTTGATTTCATGACCTGGCCCACAAACCAGCCCAGCATGGTGGGCTTGACCTTGACCTGTTCCACCTTGTCCGGATTGGCGGCGATGATCTCCACAACCGCCTTTTCGATGGCGCCGGTGTCGGTGACCTGGCGGAGGCCCCTGGCCTCGACGATGGCCGCGGGCGAGCCGCCCTCCGTCCAGACGATCTCGAACAGGTCCTTGGCGATCTTGCCGGAGATCGTCCCGCCGGCGATCAGCTCGACGATCTCGCCCAGCTGGGCGGCCGAAACCGGCGTGGTCTCGACGCTCTTTCCTTCCTTGTTGAGGCGGCCAAACAGCTCGTTGATCACCCAGTTGGCGGCCATCTTGCCATCGCGGCCGCGCGCCACCTGCTCGAAGAAATCGGCCGCGGCGCGCTCGGCGGAAAGCACCTGCGCGTCATAGGCGCTGAGCCCATAGTCCTTCATGAACCGCGCGATCTTCTCGTCAGGCAGTTCCGGCAGTGCGGACTTGATACCGTCGATCCACTCCTGTTCCAGTTCCAGCGGCAGCAGGTCCGGATCCGGGAAATAGCGGTAGTCATGCGCTTCTTCCTTGGAGCGCATGGAGCGCGTCTCGCCCTTGCGGGCGTCGAACAGGCGGGTCTCCTGGTCGATGGTGCCGCCGTCCTCCAGAATGCCGATCTGGCGGCGGGCCTCATATTCGATGGCCTGGCCCATGAAGCGGATCGAATTCACGTTCTTGATTTCGCAGCGGGTGCCGAAGCTGTCCCCGGGCCTTCTCACCGAGACGTTGATGTCGGCGCGCAGCGACCCCTGCTCCATATTGCCGTCACAGGTGCCGAGATAGCGCATGATCTGGCGGAGCTTGGTGACATAGGCCTTGGCCTCCTCGGCCGAGCGCATGTCGGGCTTGGACACGATCTCCATCAGCGCGCAGCCGGAGCGGTTCAGGTCGACGAAGCTCATGTTGGGGTGCTGGTCATGCAGCGACTTGCCGGCATCCTGCTCGAGGTGCAGGCGCTCGATGCCGACCTCGACGGCGCGGCCGTCAACGTCGACGTGAACCTGGCCCTCGCCCACCACCGGCTGCTTGTACTGCGAGATCTGATAGCCCTGCGGCAGGTCCGGGTAGAAATAGTTCTTGCGGTCGAACACCGAGCGGCGGTTGATCTGCGCCTTGAGGCCAAGCCCGGTGCGCACCGCCTGCTCGACGCAGAAGGCGTTGATCACCGGCAGCATGCCCGGCATGGCGGCATCGACCAGCGAGACATGGTCGTTGGGCGCGCCGCCGAATTCCGCCGAGGCGCCGGAGAACAGCTTGGACTTGGCCAGCACCTGGGCGTGCACCTCCATGCCGATGACGATTTCCCAATCGCCGGTGGCGCCCTTGATCCAGTCCTTCTTCTCGGCCACGCGTTTGGCGGAGTCGGTCATTCTGTTCACCCTCAAAGATTGCCGCCTTGCTAGCCCAGCCGGGCGCGGCGATTCAAGGCCCGTGCCGGGCCATTTCCCGGCCGATCGACCGGCCGAGCCACAAGCCGGCCACCAGCAGCAAGGCGACCATGATCAGGAAGCCGGGGTTCATCGCCGTCACGCCGCCGCCACGGCCACGCCGAAGGCGCCGATCCTCAGAACCTTGAGCAGCAAAAGACGCAGTGGCGGCATGTCACGTCCTCCCCGGCGCGGGGTTTCCCCGGCGGCCCGCGCGTGCTAGCCCTTCAGGCTAACACCGGCCGAGAACCATGTCCAAGAACAAACCCGATCTCTCCGCCCTGGCGCCCGAAACCAGGCTCGTCACCGCCGGACGGGACTATGCCGAACACGGCTTCGTCAATCCCGCCGTCTATCACGGCTCGACCGTGGTGTTCCCCACGGTCAAGGCGCTGATGGACCGCGCGCAGCCCTATGTCTACGGCCGCCGCGGCACGCCCACCTCGCGGGCGGTGGAACAGGCAATCTCCATGCTGGAAGGCGGCCATGACGCCAAGATGACGCCCTCCGGGCTCGCCGCCATTTCGACGGCCCTGCTCGCCTTCCTCAAGGCGGGCGAGCATCTCCTGATGGTGGATACGGTCTATCACCCGGCGCGGCAATTCTGCGACGGGCTGCTGAAGAGCCTCGGCGTCGAGACCACCTATTACGATCCGCTCATCGGCCGGGGCATCGCCCAGCCGATCCGGCCCAACACCAGAGTCGTCTATGCCGAATCCCCCGGCTCCCAGACCATGGAGGTGCAGGACCTGCCGGCCATCGCCGCGGCCGCGCACCAGGCGGGCGCCATCATGATGGTCGACAACACCTGGGGAGCGGGGCATTATTTCAAGGCTTTCGAACACGGCGCCGATGTCTCCGTCCAGGCCGCGACCAAATATCTGGTGGGCCATTCCGACGCCATGATGGGCGCGGTCACCTGCAACCGCGACACCTGGGAGCGGTTCCGCGAGGCCTATGAGCAAATGGGCCAGTTCGCCGGGCCTGACGATATGTACTTGACGCTGCGCGGCATCCACACGCTGGACGTGAGGCTGGAGCGCCACATGAAGAATGCCGTCAGCGTGGCCGAATGGCTGCGCGGCCGGCCGGAAGTGGAGACGGTACTCTACCCCGCACTCTCCAATGCGCCGGGCCATGAGCTGTGGAAGCGCGATTTCCGCGGCGCCTCCGGCCTGTTCTCGATCGTCCTCAAGCCTTGCGCGGAAACCGCCACCGCGGCATTTCTCGACCGTCTCAGCCTGTTCGGCATGGGCTACAGCTGGGGCGGCTTCGAAAGCCTGGCCGTGCCCTTCAAGCCGCACCGCAGCGCCACGCAATGGACGGCCCAGGGCCACTGTATACGTTTTCACATCGGGCTTGAGAGCCCGGATGACCTCAAGTCCGACCTGACCGAAGGTTTCGCGGCCTTGCGGCGGGCCCCTTGAAAAACCGGATTTCCTTCCTATCTTGTGATCCGATGTTGGAGTGGAGGATGACCATGAATTATTTCCTTGCCGCTTTCGCCGCGCTGTTCCTGGCGCTGGGCCTGGCCCAGCCCGCCGCGGCGCAATCCGATGATCCGCAGCTGATTTTCGAGAAGACCACCGTGTGGCGCATGCTGTCGCCCGATGCCACGCTCGCCACCTTCGTGATCGACGACCCCGGCGTTTCGGGGGTGGCCTGCTATTTCACGGTGCCGCGCGTGGGCGGCTGGAAGGGCTGGGCGGGCTTCGCCGAGGAGCGCTCGGATGTCTCGATTGCCTGCCGCCAGGTGGGGCCCATTCAGTTCAAGACCAAATTCGACCAGGGCGAGGAAATCTACCGCGAGCGCCGCTCGCTGTTCTGGAAGAAGATGCAGATCGTGCGCGGCTGCGACGCCCAGCGCAACGTGCTGGTCTATCTCGCCTATTCCGACCGGCTGATCGAAGGCTCGCCGCAGAATTCAACCTCCACCGTGCCGGTGATGCCCTGGAACAACGAGAACGTGCCGAATTGCGGGGCGTTTGTGAATCCGTAACGGCGCTATGACGCGGGCAGGGACGGACCCACCCGGATTGGTCGGAGTGAGAGGATTCGAACCTCCGACCCCCTGCTCCCGAAGCAGGTGCGCTACCAGACTGCGCTACACTCCGCCAATGATCCGGCGGGCTTATAGCCGCGGTTTTCAGGCTAGGCAAGCATTGATCGGCTGGCTATAGGAAAGCCGCGCTGCTGGGGCGTCGCCAAGCGGTAAGGCAGCGGATTTTGATTCCGCCATTCGGAGGTTCGATCCCTCCCGCCCCAGCCAATCCTGCCGCCACGAAGCCGAGGCGTGATGAGCGCCCGAGAATGCTCCGGCACAACCGCAACATGACGCCGCCCGGGGGCCGGGACGGCGGGCAACCGCATCGGCCGCTCACCGCCAAATCCTTTGCCACGCCAGTTGGCACCCTTACCGGGCGGAACCGGGCAAAGAGATCATTTTTACGGCTGTTACGCAGAAAGGAATTTTCTTTTATGATTATCAAAAGAGCAATTTCGACAGTCTGCCCGTGTCAGACGCCGGTCAGGACCGCCATCAGCGCATGCATTCCGCCAGCCGCCTGCCGGCCAGCAAACTGACGCCGGACAGTGGTTCGCCGTGCAAGGCAGGGTGAAACTCCCGACATGACGGCTTTCGCCGTCAGGACGCCGGCGGAGACGGCCCGCAGCCGGATTGCAATCAGTGACGATGCCTCGGGGCTCTGGCGGGAGGCCGTTATTGTTCATCCCCGGAATGCGGGGCTAGAGCGTTTTGAGTTTAGCCTGAACCATCATCTTAAGCTCGGCGTCACCCCGGCGAAGGCCGGGGTCCAGCTTTGACACCAGGAAGCTGGATGCCGGCCTTCGCCGGCATGACGGCTTCAAAGACCGATATGATTC
>NZ_JBJTER010000105.1:0-14282 GCF_046093005.1 Aestuariivirga sp. | reverse complement strand
GCGGTGAGGTTCAGCACCACGTCGGTGCCGCTCGAACGCACGATATCGACGGCGCGCCTGAACAGCTCCGGATCGCGCGAGCCCTTGCCGGTGGCCGGATCGCGGACATGGAGGTGGGCGGCGGTGGCGCCCGCCTTGGCGGCGTCGATGGCCGCCTGGGCGATTTGCTCCGGCGTCACCGGCACGCCCGGATGCTTGCCCACCGTGTCGCCCGCACCGGTTACGGCGCAGGTCACCATCACCTCGAAATTCACGGCGGTTCCCTCCCATTGTTCTTGTGATTGGCTGAAATGATTTGCCGGAACCACACATGGCGTTGTAAATTTATCGCCACTAATCCATTTTTTTCGTCGATTGGCTTTCCGCATGACGAACCCCGCCGCCGCCGCGAGCGAACTTGCCCGGGTGAGTTTCGTGCTCATCCCGCGCTTCAACATGATGACGCTGACCATGCTGATGGAGCCGATGCGCATCGCCAATTACCTGGCGCCGCAGAAGCTTTATGAGTGGGATTTCCGCGCCGCGGCGGCGGGGCCGGTTCAGGCCAGCAACGGGCTCACCGTCACCTGCCGCAGTTTCGACGAGGACGGGCTGCCCGCGCCCGATCTGGTCGCCGTCTGCGGCAGCTGGGGAACCGAGCACCTGGATGATCCGCGGCTGTTCCGCTGGCTCCGGAAACATGCCCGCGGCCAGGCGCGGATGATCGCCGTGGAACTCGGCATCTATGCCTTCGCGCGGGCGGGGCTTCTGGCGGATCACAGGATTACCACGCACTGGTCGATGATGGCGGGGCTCGCCGAAGCCTACCCCGATCTTGCCGTCGTGGAGCAGCTCTACACCACCGATGGCCCGGTGATGACCTGCGCCGGCGGCACGGCGGGGCTCGACCTCATGCTCAACATCGTCGGCCGCCGGAACGGCGATCAGCTTGCCGCCGAGATCGCCAACCAGGTCATGCACCACCCGCGCCGCCCGCCGGAAGCCATGCAGCGCTATGCCACCGGCGGCAAGCATGACGACGTGCACCAGGACGTGCGCGCCGCCATGACGCTGCTCGAGGCCAGGATCGAGGAGCCCACGCCCGTGCCGCGCGTCTGCCGCGAGATCGGTGTTTCCCAGCGCAAGCTGGAACGGCTGTTCCGCCGCGACATCGGCTGCACCATCGTGCAGTATTCGAAGCTGCTCAGGCTGCAATATGCGCGGGTGCTGCTGAGCTCGACGCGGATGTCGATCCGCGAGGTCTCGGCGGCCTGCGGCTTCAACTCCATGTCCTATTTCTCGCAGAGCTTTCTCACCGCCTTCGGCAAGAAGCCCAGCGAATACCGCCAGGCCTGGCCGGAAACCGACGCCGCGCCCTCCTGGCCGGGAACGGTCTATGCCTTCCTGCGGACGCATCAGCGGAAGAAGGCGAAGCCGGAATGACAAAGCCCGGCGGTGAGGCCGGGCCTGGTACGTCCGCGGGGGCGGAAAATTACTTCTTCAGGAACGAGAACTTCTGGTTGAACTTGGACAGGCGGCCGCCGCGGTCCAGCAGAGTCTGCTGGCCACCGGTCCAGGCCGGGTGCGACTTGGGGTCGATGTCGAGGTTCATCGTGTCGCCGGCCTTGCCCCAGGTGGAACGGGTCTGGAACTTGCTGCCGTCGGTCATCACCACGGTGATCATGTGGTAGTCGGGGTGGACGCCTTGCTTCATGGCCAAATCTCTCTCGATGGCGGGATGATCCCGCACAGGGATTGCTGAATTCCGGTTTCGGCGGGGCCTATACAGGAGATGGCGGCGGCAGGCAAGGGTGGCAGCCTGTCCCGCTTCCATTCGCCGTTCCATCGGCTAGAAGAGCCTCATGAGCAACCTGTATGAAGAAGAGGCCCGGCGCCGGCCCAAGGGCCGCAACCTCAGGCCGCTGCTGCGCCTGACGCCATTCCTCAGGCCCTATGGCCGGCAGATGCTGTTCGCGCTCATCGCCCTGTTGGCGGCGGCCGGCGCCACGCTGGCCGTGCCGCTGGCGGTGCGGCGGATCATCGACCACGGCTTCACCGCCGCCAATGCGGCCCTGGTCGACAAATATTTCCTCGCCATGATGATCGTCGTCGTGGTGCTGGCCATCGGCTCGGCGCTGCGTTTTTATTTCGTGATGTGGATCGGCGAGCGGGTGGTGGCCGATATCCGCGACGCCGTGTTCAGCCATCTCCTGAGCCTCAGCCCGGCCTTTTTCGAGGCCCAGCGCACCGGCGAGGTGGTCTCGCGCCTCACCGCCGACACCACCCAGATCAAGTCGGCGTTTTCTTCCACCGCCTCGATCGCGCTGCGCAACGCGGTGATGCTCATCGGCACCATCGTGATGATGGTGGCCACGAGCCCGAAGCTTGCGGGCCTGTCGCTTCTGGCGCTGCCGCTCATCGTGCTGCCGCTCGTCACCTATGGGCGCAAGGTGCGCAGCCTGTCGCGCAGCGCCCAGGATACGCTCGCCTCCTCCGCCGCCTTCGCGCAGGAGCGTCTCGCGGCGGTCTCGACGGTGCAGGCCAATGTGCAGGAAGACGCGGCGCGCGCCGCCTTCGGCGCCGCCACCGCCGAGGCCTTCACGGCGGCCGCCAGGCGCACGCTGGCGCGCGCCGTGCTCACCGCGCTGATCATCGGCGTGGCGTCGGGCGCGGTGGTGAGTCTTCTCTGGATCGGCGCCAGCGCGGTGATTGCCGGGTCCATGTCGGCGGGAACGCTGAGCCAGTTCCTGATCTACGCCATTCTGGCGGCGAGCTCGATGGGGCAGCTCTCGGAAGTCTGGGGCGAGGTGCAACTCGCCGCCGGCGCCGCCGAGCGGATTTCCGAACTGCTCGACGAAAAGCCGGCGATTGCCGCACCGGCCGATCCCCGGCCCCTGCCACACCCGCCCAAGGGCGAGCTGGCGCTGGAAAACATCCGCTTCGCCTATCCCTCCCGTCCGGAAAGCCTGGCGCTGTGCAACGTCTCCTTCACGGTGAAGACCGGCGAGACGGTGGCCATCGTCGGCCCCTCGGGCGCGGGCAAGTCCACAGTGTTCTCGCTCGCCCAGCGCTTCTTCGATCCGCAGGCGGGCCGCGTGCTGGTCGATGGCGTCGATGTGAAGACCGCGGTTCCGCAGGAGGTGCGGTCCCGTATCGCGGTGGTGCCGCAGGAAATCGTGATCTTCTCCGGCAGCATTCTCGACAACATCCGTTTCGGCAAGCCTGAGGCCAGTGACGGTGAGGTAATGGCGGCCGCCCATGCGGCCCGCGTCGACGAATTCGCCGAACGCCTGCCGAAGGGCTACGCCACGGAAGTGGGCGAGCGCGGCGTGACGCTGTCCGGCGGCCAGCGCCAGCGCATCGCCATCGCCCGCGCCATCCTGCGTGACGCGCCGGTCCTGCTGCTCGACGAAGCCACCAGCGCGCTCGATTCAGAAAGCGAGGCCTTCATCCAGCAGGCGATCGAGAAGCTCACCGCCAACCGCACCACGCTGGTCATCGCCCACCGCCTGGCGACGGTGAGGAACGCCGATCGGATCCTGGTGCTGGACGGCGGCGAGCTGGTGGCCGAGGGCACGCATGCGGAGCTCACCGCCACAAGCCCGCTCTATGCCAGGCTGGCGAAGCTGCAGTTCCAGGCGGCGCCGGCGTAAGCCGCCCTACCGCTCGGTGAGTTTCAGCTCGATGCGGCGGTTGCGTGACTTGGCTTCCTCGGTCGAGCCGGGGTCGATCGGCTGGAACTCGCCGAAGCCCGCCGCCACCAGATGCTGGGGCGATACGCCATTGGCGATCAGGAAGTTGACAACCGCGATGGCGCGGGCCGCCGACAGTTCCCAGTTGGATTTGAACTGCGGCGACTGGATGGGGTCAATGTCGGTGTGGCCGTCGACCCGCAGCACCCAGGCGATGTCCGGGGGAATCTCGCGCTCCAGCTGCTTCAGGGCATCGGCCAGTTTCAGCATCTCGGCCTGGCCCTCCTCGTTGAGCGCCGCCTGGCCCTTGGGGAACAGCACTTCCGCCTGGAACACGAAACGGTCGCCCACCACCAGAACATCGGCACGCTGCGAGAGGATCTGGCGCAGCCGCCCGAAGAACTCAGAGCGGTAGCGGGTCAGCTCCTGCACGCGCTGCGCCAGCGCCGAATTGAGCCGCTTGCCGAGATCGGCGATCTGGGCCTCCGACTCGCGGTTCTTCACCTCGGCGTCGGAGAGCAGCGCGTTCAGTGATTGCAGCTGGCGGCGCATGGCGGCGATCTGCTGGTTCAGCAGTTCGACCTTGGCGAGCGCCTCGGATGAGACGCTCTTTTCCTTGTCGAGCGCGGTCTGCAAGCCGCTGATGGTGATGGTGGCGTTGTCGCCCTTCTGGCCGGCGCTTTCAAGAAGCCCCGAAAGCGCGGCGGTCTTGTTCTTCTCCGCGGCGAAATCGTCCTGCATGGCGAGAAGGCTTGATTCGATATCGGCCTTGGCCGCCTTTTCGAGCGCCAGCAGCTGCGTCAACTCGGCGATCTGGGCGCGCAGCTGGCCGAGTGCCGTGTCCTGGCCGCTGATCTGCCGCGCCAGCAGAAACTGCGCCACCATGAACACCGAAAGCAGGAAGGTGATGACCAGCAGAAGCTGCGCCATCGCATCGACGAAGCCTGGCCAGTAGGCGTCCTCGCTGCCGCGCCCGCGGCGTCTGAGAAGACCCGCCATTTACGGACGCTCGTCCTCGCCGCGTGGCCGCGCTGCGCTGCGCGACAGGTTGCCCGTGGCGCGGATCAGGAGGCGCTGGATTTCGTTTTGCTGGGTCTGCTGGCCCTGGGCCCATTGCCGGAGGGTTTTCTGCTCCTCGCGCATTTGCTCCACGAGCCCGGCCACCGCATCCGCCAGTTGTTCGATGGCGTCGGGATTGGCGCCGGTGCCGCTTCCTGCCGGCTTCTGGTTCTCGACCGCGAAGCTCAGGCGCTCGATGGCGCGCAGCAGCGCCTGCATTTCGCTCCGCAGCAGTTGCGGCGCGATGCCGGCTGCCGCGGGCGCCTGCGCCTGCTGGCCTTCGCCCGCCGCGATGTCGGTGATGCTGGAGAGCCAGTCCTCGAGATCGATGTAGAAGCGGTTTTGCGCCTGGGCGGCCTTGAGATCGAGAAAGCCGAGGATCAGCGATCCGGCAAGGCCCAGAAGCGAGGACGAGAATGACAGGCCCATGCCCCGCAGCGGCGCCTGCAGCCCTTGTTTCAACTGGTCGAACAGGGTGGCGGATTGCGTCGAGGTCACGTCGAGGCCTTCGATGGCGCCGCCGATCGACTGCACCGTCTCGAGCAGGCCCCAGAACGTGCCAAGCAGGCCGAGAAAGATGAGAAGCCCCACCAGATAGCGCGACAGGTCGCGTGACTCGTCAAGCCGCGAGGCCAGCGAATCGAGCAAGGAGCGCATCGACACCGGCGACAGCATGGTGCCCTGCCGGTTCTTGAGCTGAAGCGCCATCGGCGCGAGCAGCCGCGGCGGGCGGGCAGGGTCTTCCTTGCCGCCCTCGCGGAACCGGTTCACCCAGTTCACCTCCCGGAACAGCCGCCAGACCATGCGGAAGGAATGGAACATGCCGAGCAGCAGCGTGCCGACGATGACCCCGTTCAGGATCGGGTTGGCCATGAAGGCACTGGTCAGGCCAGGCAGGATCACCACCACGAGGATCCCGACGAGCAGCGTGAACACCAGCATATGCACGAGATAAACTCGTGGCGGATCAAGGGGTTGGGTTGCCGCCGGTTCAGCCATCTGTGGTCTTGCCCTTCACTGCGCGCAGTTTGACAGCAAATCTAGCCCATTGCGAGGCCGAACGGGAGTGGGTCGATCTGAGGCATCGCCACGTCAGAAATCGCGGCGTTCGACGAAGAAGCCATAGAGCGAGGTGAAGATCGAGGCGTTGAACACGGCAAAGAACAGCTGCAGGACCGCACCACCCGCCACGAGAGCGAGGCTTCCCGCGGCCTCGCCGAGCAGCGCGAACAGGCTGACCAGCATTACCAGCCCCAGCAGGCCGCCCGCCGCGATAACCAGGTTGAGCAGAAACACCGCCACGCAGGGCCAGTAATTGCCCGCGCTTGCCCCCCAGGCGTCGCGGAAACTGAAGCGGCTGTCGCCCAGCGCCACGGCGGGCAGCTTGATCGACAGCCGGGTGATGGCCCCGCCCGACAACGCCAGCGCCGCGAGGCCCAGCAGCGCGGCCGCCGGGGGGACGATCAGTCCTACGATGACGGTGATGAGGGCGGGGAGGAACATGGCCAGCAGGATAAGCATGGTGTTACCGGCATAGAGCAGCACGTGTTTGTCCAGCCTGACGCCTCTGGCGGTGTCGTCGCGCAGGATGAAGCGGTGCCAGCCCACGGCCACCGAACATATGGCCAGCAGCGACACCAGGGAGGTGAGCAGCTGAACCACGAGCGGGCTGCTGATCTCGCGGGCTTCCAGATCTGGCGGCCCCACATAAAGCTCGATCACGCCGAGGGCCATGAGCACCGGCGCCCAGAACAATACGATCCTCACCGCCATGGCGCGGAAGCTCCACACCGACTTCAGGGCGTGGAACACGGCTTTGGTTGCGGAAAGCTTGCGCATGCGCCTCTTATCTCGGAAAAACGGGCGCAAACTAGACAACAGACGCCGCGAAGGAAAGCGCTAAGTCGCGCCGTCACGCGGCCTTGCCGCGGCGGGGCTGGCGCTGCTTGCGCAGCCCCCTGGCAAAATTGCGCAGGATGATGGCGCTCAGATCAGCGGCGGGCGACGGCCTTCCCAGCAGATAGCCCTGGGCCTGGTCGCAGCCGATGTCGCGGAACAGGCTCATCTGGCGCGATGTTTCGATGCCCTCGGCCGTCACCGCCATGCCGAGGCTGTGGCCCAGCTTGACGATCGAGCGCAGGACCGCCTTGGCGGAGGGCGAAACGTCCAGCGCCAGAGTGAAGCTGCGGTCGATCTTGATCTTCGAGAACGGGAACCTGCAGAGATAGCTGAGGCTCGAATAGCCGGTGCCAAAATCGTCCAGCGCCACGCCGACGCCAAGGTCACGCAGGGTGCGCAGCTGGGTCAGCACGAGTTCGCTGTCGGTCATCAGCGTGCCTTCGGTGATTTCGATCTCCAGCCGGTAGGCCGGCATGCCGTGCTGCTCAAGGGTCCGGAGAAGCGTGCTCGGCAGGTTGCCGGTGAGCAGCTGTTGCGGCGAGAGATTGACCGCGACCGTGACATGCGCCGGCCATTCAGCCGCGACCCGGCAGGCTTCCTCCAGCGTCCACCGCCCGATATCGTTGATGGCGCCGATCTGCTCGGCGACCGGAATGAATTCCGATGGCGGTATGGCGCCAAGCTGTGGATCGTTGAGCCTGGTCAGCGCCTCAAAACCGGTGAGTTCGCCCGAGTCGGTCTTGAAGATCGGCTGGAATTCCAGGTGCAGCGCGTCGTTGGCGATCGCGTCCATGACGGCGCGCTCAACGTCCTGCCGCCGCTTCGCGGCGGCAGCCAGTTCATGCGAGAAGAAACCATAGCCCGGCATGCCAGGGCGGCGCGCGTCGGCCAGCGCCAGCCCGGCGCTGTGCGCCAGTTCGGCCAGGCTCGCGCCGTCGGCGGGGGCGCGCGCAATGCCGCCATGGCAGGTGACGCGGGCGCCAACGGATGGCGGGGCCTCATTGTCGCTCACAGCGGTGATGATGTCGCGGGTCAGCGCCAGCACCGGCATCGGGTCGGGCGCGTCGGGAAGGAGGATGAGGATGGTGTCGCGGGTCCACCAGCTTGCCATGGCCCCCGGCGGCAGAAGCTCCGAAGTCCGGCGCGTGGCGGTTTCCGCCAGGCGGCCGTCTCCGGGCAAGGCGTTATTGTGGCCAAGCAGTTCCAGCAGAATGACGGCAGGTTTCGCGGTTCCCGCCGCGGCCGCCAGGAGATGCGGTTCGGCGGCGGCGGCAAACAGCGGCTTGGCAACGAGGCCGTCGCGTGCCGCCTCGGCCGTCTTGGCGGGCGCTTGCCGCCGCAGCGCCCACGCGAGGATTATGACGATCGCCAGGAATTGCGCGGCCGCCGCCAGCATCACCGGTGGCTGAATATCCGGCCCCAGCGCCTGCGATGCGATGGCAAGCCCGGCGATGCCGCCAAGAATGCCTGCCGCCGCCGCAGCAGCCATCAGGCCGCCGTGACGCTCCGTGCTGAATGGAAAGGCGGTTTTCCAACTGACGGCTGAATGTTTCGGCAAGGCGCGGACTCCGGGTTGAATCGCCATGTGCTGGCCATAATGAGGACGATAAGTGAAAAACACTTGCATCAAGGTGGTGTATGCCAGCGGAATTGGCTGGCGATGGTTTATGGAGTGTTCAACCGATGGGTTGCGATCTGGGACGGCGGGGTCTTGTCATCGGGCTGGCCACCTTTATTTTCTCGCCTTCGCTGGCGGAGGCCGGGTCTTATCTGGAATTCGCCAGGGGGCTTGCCGCCAACCCGCCGGACGGCGCCAGCTTCCGGCCCGATCTCGAGGCGGAAATCGCCGCCTTGCTGAACGCCTACCGCGCCGAAAAGCGCAAGCGGCCGGTGACGCCCGATCCGGCCTTTCTCGAGGCGGCCCGCGCCCATGCGGCGGATATGATGCTCAACGGGTTCATGGGCCATACCGCATCGACCGGCGCTAATTTTCAGGGCCGCATGCGGGCCTTCGCCGGCGACATCACCAAATACCCCTCGCTCGGCGAGAATGCCGCGCGCGACACGCAGAAAACGCCCCCCGATCAGGCCAAGGCGCGCGCCCTGTTCCAGCAATGGGTGGAAAGTTCAAGCCACCGCAAGAACATGCTCAACGGCAGTTTTCAATTCGTCTCGACCGGCGTCATCGCCCGCGGCAACGCCATCTGGGCGGTGCAGATCTTTTTCGCCGCGCCGCGCAAGAAGGGCATTCTCCAGTAACCGCCGCCGTTGCTCAGGCGCCGGGCGCGGGCAGGGACTTCGGCGCCAGAAGCCGCTGCGAGGCGTTCTTCACCGCCTTCTGCACCTTTTCGAAGGCCCGCACCTCGATCTGCCGGATGCGCTCGCGCGATACGCCGAACTCCTGGCTCAGGTCCTCGAGCGTGGCGGGGTCGTCCTGCAGCCTGCGCGCCTCGAAGACGCGGCGTTCGCGGTCGGTGAGCTTTTCCATGGCGTCGCGCAGCAGCCCATGGCGCATGGCCTTCTCCTCGGACTGGACAAGCATCTCCTCCTGGTTGTCGGTTTCATCGACCAGCCAGTCCTGCCATTCGCCTTCGCCGTCCTCGCGCATGGTGGCATTGAGCGAGGCGTCGCCGCCGAGCCGGCGGTTCATCGACACCACGTCGTCCTCGGTGACGCCCAGCTTCTTGGCGATCAGCTTCACCTGGTCGGGGCGCAGGTCGCCTTCCTCCAGCGCCTCGATCTGGCTCTTCACCTTGCGCAGGTTGAAGAACAGCTTCTTCTGGTTGGCCGTGGTTCCCATCTTCACAAGCGACCAGGAGCGCAGCACGAATTCCTGGATCGAGGCCTTGATCCACCACATGGCATAGGTGGCGAGCCGGAAGCCCTTGTCGGGCTCGAATTTCTTCACCGCCTGCATCAGGCCCACATTGCCCTCGGAAATCACTTCCCCGATGGGCAGGCCATAGCCGCGGTAGCCCATGGCGATCTTGGCGACCAGGCGGAGATGGCTGGTGATCAGCTTTTCGGCGGCTTGCTTGTCGCCATGCTCTTTCCAGCGCTTGGCGAGCATGTATTCCTCGTCCGGCTGCAGCATCGGAAACTGCCGGATTTCCTGCAGGTAGCGCTGCAGGCCGGCTTCGCCCGCGGCGATGGCGGGAAGAGATGTGGTCTTTGCCATGTGTCCGACCCCTCGCTTTCAGAACCAGATTTAATAGCCGATAAATACGCAGAAAATGTGACTCGGGACCGCTCACCTGTCAGCGATTTGCCGGTTCTGGCTTGCGCAGGGCGGTGAGCAGCTTTGCAAAATCCTCGGGCGGCGGGCTCTCGAAACGCAGGGCCCGGCCTGTTCGCGGGTGCTGGAAGCCAAGGGTGGTCGCATGAAGAGCTTGCCGGTTCAATAACTTGAGTTCTTGCTGGGCGGCGGGTGACAGCTTGCGCGCCGAGCTGCGGTAGCCTGCCCCATAGACGGCATCCCCCAGCAGCGGATGCCCGATATGCGCCATGTGGACGCGGATCTGGTGGGTGCGGCCGGTCTCCAGCTGGCAGCGGACGAGGCTCGCCACCGGCGGCGCGCCCAGCGCTTCCAGCACTTCGTAATGGGTCACCGCCTCGCGCGCGCCTGACCCGCGGGAGACCGCCATTTTCTGGCGGTTGGCGCTGCTGCGGCCGACGGCCGCCGCGATGGCGCCCCGCCGCCGCTCCGGCACCCCCCAGACGATCGCCAGGTAGCTCCGTTCCAGCCGGCCATCCCGGCCATGCGCGGCAAACTGTTCGGACAGCCGCTGATGCGCCGCATCGTTCTTGGCCACCACCAGAAGCCCGCTGGTATCCTTGTCGAGGCGGTGGACGATGCCCGGCCGCTTCACCCCGCCGATGCCTGAGAGGCTGTCGCCGCAATGGGCGATCAGCGCGTTGACCAGGGTTCCGGTCTCATGGCCCGCACCCGGGTGAACGACCAGCCCGGCGGGCTTGTCGATGACGATCAGGTCCTTGTCCTCGAACACCACGTCCAGCGCCATGGTCTCGGGCAAGGGCGCGGCGGGGGCGGCCTCCGGCAGCGCCACCTGCAGCTGGTCGCCGGCCTTGACGGCGTGCCGCGCCTGGCGCACCGCCACGCCCTCGACAGTGACGGCGCCTTCCGCGATAAGGGCCTGGAAACGCGCCCGGCTCACCTCCGGGAAGGCGGCCGCCAGCGCCTTGTCGAGGCGGCCAGCCGCCACGGCGCGGGCGGAGAGGGATGTTGACGGCATGGACATGACCAAACCCGATGACATTGAACCGGCCAGCGGAACGCCGGGCTTGACGCCCGCCGCGCGGATCATGCTGCGGGTGGTCTATATCATGGGCATCATTCTCGTGCTGCTGTTCCTGGCGCTGGTGGGCGCCATCATCTGGAAAGCCACCCGCCCGGCGGAGCCTAAGCCCGTGGCAGCCCCCGCCACCCTTGATCTGGGGCTGCCGCCCGGGACTGCGGTGCAATCCACCGTCATCGACGGTGACCGGCTGGTGATCACCGCGGGCCGCGAGGTGATCGTCATCGACGTCAGGAAGAACCAGATCCTGTCGCGCATCGTCACCGGGCCGTGAGCGTATCTTGTCCGGACAATGTCCGTATGCTATGATTTCGCGATCATGCCGCCGGTCACCGCCAAATCCGAACGTATCGAACTGCGCGCGACTCCCTCCATGAAGCGTCTGCTGCAGCGCGCTGCGGAAACGTCGAACAAGAACGTCACTGATTTCCTGCTGGAAGCGGGGCTCACGGCGGCCGAGGAAACGCTCGCCGGCCGCCGCCTGTTTCAGCTTGATGACCGGGAGTGGAACGCCTTTCAGGAGGTGCTGGACCGCCCGGTCAGGCCGAAGCCGCGGCTGGCCCGGCTGCTCGCCGGCAAAAGCGTGCTTGAGTGAGCGGCGGGCCGGACCGCTTTACCGCGATCCGCAAGCTCAGCGACGGCGATGATGCAAACCCGTTCGATTGCGGCAAGGAGCCTCTGGACCGCTTCCTCAAGCGCTATGCGCTGATCAGCCAGAAAGCCGGCAGCGCCCAGACCTATGTCGTCTGCCGCGGTGACCGGCGGATCGCGGGCTATTACAGCCTCGCGGTCGGCGCCGTCGAACATGCCGAGGCGCCGCAGCGGGTGCGTAAAGGCCTGGCGCGGCATGCCGTACCGGTCATGCTGCTGGCCCGCCTCGCCGTTGACCGGCAGGCGCAAGGCCAGGGCCTCGGCAAGGCGTTGCTGAAGGACGCCCTGTTGCGCACGGCTGACGCCGCGCAGATCGCCGGCATCCGCGCCCTGCTGGTTCACGCCAAGGACGAGGAAGCCCGCGCCTGGTATGAGCGTTTTGACTTCGAACCGAGCCCAACGGATCCCTGGCATCTGTTCCTGCTGCTGAAAGACCTGCGGTCCCTCACCGGCGGATGAACAGCCACGGATGTGCTTGCGCCGGCGGAGCCTCCCCTCTATAGAGAGCCTTCCGGCGCACGGGCTCCCTTCGTCTATCGGTTAGGACGGCAGCCTCTCACGTTGCAAAGGCGGGTTCGATTCCCGCAGGGAGCGCCACTTCACTCGCCGTAGCGCGCTCAGCCCCTCAGATATCCGCGTAGGTCCTGGTCTCCGCCGCGCCGCCCGGATGGGTGACGGCGCCATCGACGGCGGGGCCCACCTGCTGGGCATATTTCCAGATCGCGCCGGAGTTATAGCCGTGTTCACGCGGCGTCCAGTCCTGGCGGCGGCGCGCGAACTCCTCCTCGGAGACATTGCAGGACAGAACGCCGTCGACCGCGTCGATGGTGATGATGTCGCCGTCCTTCAGCAGCGCGATCGGGCCGCCCAGCTGCGCTTCCGGCCCGACATGGCCGATGCAGAAGCCGCGCGTGGCGCCGGAGAACCGCCCGTCGGTGATCAGCGCCACCTTGTCGCCCATGCCCTGGCCGTAGAGGGCCGCCGTGGTGGCCAGCATCTCGCGCATGCCGGGGCCGCCGCGCGGGCCTTCATAGCGGATGACCAGCACCTCGCCTTCCTTGTACTGGCGCTTCGACACCGCCTCGAAACAGGCCTCCTCATTGTCGAAGCAGCGCGCGGGGCCGGAGAACGTCAGGTTCTTCATGCCCGCCACCTTGACGATGGCGCCTTCGGGGGCGAGGTTGCCGCGCAGGCCGACGACGCCGCCGGTCTTGGTGATCGGGTTGTTGGCCGGGCGCACCACGTCCTGGTCAGGGTTCCATTTCACCGCCGCCATGTTCTCGGCCATGGTGCGGCCAGTGACGGTGAGGCAGTCGCCATGCAGGAAGCCATGGTCGAGCAGTGTCTTCATCAGCAGCGGAATGCCGCCCGCCTCGAACATGTCCTTGGCCACATAGCGGCCGCCGGGCTTGAGATCGGCCACATAGGGCGTGCGCTTGAAGATCTCGGCCACATCGAACAGGTCGAACTTGATGCCCGCCTCATGCGCGATGGCCGGCAGATGCAGCGCCGCATTGGTGGAGCCGCCGGAGGCCGCCACGACCGTCGCGGCATTCTCCAGCGCCTTCCGCGTGACGATGTCGCGCGGCCTGATGTTGCGGGCCAGAAGCTCCATCACCTTTTCGCCCGCCGTGAAGCAGAAGGTGTCGCGGATTTCATAGGGCGCGGGCGCGCCGCAGGAATAGGGCAGGGCGAGGCCGATCGCCTCGGCCACGGTGGCCATGGTGTTGGCGGTGAACTGCGCGCCGCAGGAGCCAGCCGAAGGGCAGGCTTTCTGCTCCAGCTCCAGCAGGTCCTCATCCGACATGGCGCCCACCGAATGCTTGCCCACCGCCTCGAACACGTCCTGCACGGTGACGGGCTTGCCCTTGAAGGTGCCGGGCAGGATCGACCCGCCATAGATGAACACCGAGGGCACGTTGAGGCGCACCATGGCCATCATCATGCCGGGGAGCGATTTGTCGCAGCCGGCAAGCCCCACCAGCGCGTCATAGCAATGGCCGCGCATGGTGACCTCGACCGAATCGGCGATCACCTCGCGCGACACCAGCGAGGCCTTCATGCCCTGGTGGCCCATGGCGATGCCGTCGGTCACCGTGATGGTGCAGAATTCGCGCGGCGTGCCGCTGGCGGCGGCGACACCCTTCTTCACCGCCTGCGCCTGGCGCATTAGCGCGATATTGCAGGGCGCGGCTTCGTTCCAGCAGGAGGCGACACCGACGAAGGGCTGGGCGATCTGCTGCGGCGTCAGGCCCATGGCGTAATAGAAGGAGCGGTGCGGCGCGCGCTCCGGACCTACGCTGGTGTGCCGGCTCGGCAGTCTGCTCTTGTCGATGACGGGTTTGTCCATGGCCTATCCTCCGTGATGGACCTTCTCTATCGGCCCCGGGGCCAGCGGGCAAGACATGACCGGGGGAGGGGGGAAACAACCACAAACTCGTCATGCCACGGCTTGACCGTGGCATCCTCTTTGCCGCCGGCACCCCTGACGATGGCCGGGTCAAGCCCAGCCATGACGAGAGGGAGAAACCACCACAAACGCGTCCTGGCCTGCTGCCGGTTCCGTGGACATGCACTTAAGCTAACCCCGCCTTCCTCTCGAACTCAATGGGGCTGATGTACCCGAGCGTGGAATGCCGGCGCTTGGGGTTGTAGAAGCACTCAATGTAATCGAACACATCGGCCT
>NZ_JBJTER010000104.1:0-60727 GCF_046093005.1 Aestuariivirga sp. | reverse complement strand
ATCGAGCGCTGCTTCAACAAACTCAAGAACTCCCGTAGGCTTGCAACACGATACGACAAGACAACAGAAAGCTATCTCGGTTTCGTTCTCATCGCCTCAGCACGCCTCTGGTGCAGACACTTTGTCAACACCACCTAGTAGGGCTCGAGGAAAGCGCCTGCTGAAGGCTGCGGCGGGCCGCCGATGATACGGTGGAACCGCGCGGCGTCGATCTGCCCGCCAAGCGCGCAGTAGCCGCCGACGATGATCCTGACGCTCTCCAGCGGATCGCCGGGAAGAGTCAGATTGACGGCGAGGACCCGGTGACCACTGGCGGCCAGATTGTGGAGCGCCTGGGCGGTATCCGCCACGATATAGGGCTTCGGCTTGGCGGCGCTGTCAGGCTGAAGCTGCGGCATGCGATGGACCGATGCTGCTTCCAGCCAGCGCCGCGCCTCGTCATCGCCGGCTTCCAGGGCCAGCGCCAGGCTGACCTCGGTCTGGATCATTTCGGTGACGGCGGCCACCGCCGCCTCGGCCGCGATGAAACGCGCGGCGCTGCCCAGCGCGACATGCCTGCCATCCGGCGACGTGGAAAACGCCGCCACAACAGGAACACCGCTATCCTGAGACACGTCGAGCAGCACCGTCCGGCGAGGGCGGGTTTCGAGCCACCACGCAAGACGCGGCGCGATGGCGTCGATGAGTTCGACCGGCCAAGCAGCGCGGCGCTGGCGGCCGTGCCACCACAAGGCCACGGCATCGCGCTCGATGCATTCGAGAAGTCCGCCGCGGCAGGCCTCCGCGTAGGTGTTGCCGGCCGCGCAGCCCGTTGAATCGGCGCCCACGGGCGGCCCCTTTCCCAGCGCTTGCGGGTGATCGAGAAAGACTTGCCTGGCCGGCAGCATTGCGGTCTCGTGGCTGAGCAAATCCCGGGCTTCGACGCGTTCCACGCCCTCTCTGTCCCGGCGTTGACTGCGTGGATGATTGCGGGCCAGGCTGGCGCGCAGCTCCAGCGCTTCCGCGCCAGCGGCAATCAATGCATCATTCGGCGTCAGCCCGCGGCCCGCCGGCAGCCGCGGACGGTCGCCGGTCACGCCATCCGCCAGGGGCCGGGCGACAGCAAGAAAGATGGGTAGCTCCGGAAACTCCAGCCTTACAAGATCGAAGTCTTCTGCCACCGCCACACGCAATCTGAGGACCAACTCCGCAGAAGACTGAGCCATTATGCTAACAGCCGTCCCGCCGGTAGAGGGACCAGTGTCCGCAATGCGGCCCGGATCCGGAGAAAGCCGAGAAGGACTTGCCGGGGCGGCCTCCGCCAGGTCCTGTGCGCCGCCAATCGGGGTATGCGGAACCGCAAGCCGGTCCGCGCCGCTGAAAACGCCCATAAGACTTTCTCCTTGACCAGCCAAACAGGCGCACCGCGCCGGGGAGCGCCTCATCCGGGTTGCAAGATCGGCCAAATGCCAGCGGCGGCTGCAAGGCGGGAGGCAACTTTGCTTTCATCCGTCTCATGCGCTTATTTTCTAATCGTAACTGACGCCGGTTCAAGTCCGGCGTGGCCACCGCTTCGGCCCGTTTCACGGTGATTTCACGCTGCATAGATTTTGGTAATTCCACGGCTGCCGCGAACGGCAGCCGGCCGCTAAAGCAGGGAGACAAGAGATGGGATTTTTCATGCTCAAATCAGCCTCGGTGGCCGATCAGGCCAAGACCGGCAATGCGATCATTCGCTTGAGCAAGAGCGTGTTCAAACAAGGACCAGCCTCGGAATGGGCGAAATTCAACAAGGACATCCGGAAATGGCTTTACGATGCCGGCTATCGGTATGACGGCAGCGCTGATGGCAGAGTGCCGGCGCACGTCGACATTGTTCCCGTCTATGACACGGAGCACCGCATACATGTCCGGATACCGTGGGCCGGCGACCTGAAGAAGCCGCCAAAGCCGCCCGACGAGACCTACGCCGCCAGTTTCCCGGTCTTCCTGGCGCGCTACTTCATGCGCAAGTGCCGCTGATCAACGATGCGCCATAGGCTTTGCTGGCGAACTGCCGCGCCAGCCTGATGCCATGCTCGAAGCTCTCCCGGCCATCCTGCCAGAGGATGGGATTGACATCGAGCAACCAGCTTTCAAGGGCAATTTCCGAGAGGGCGCTCCCACCCTCCCACTTGGGGGCCGCCAGGCTGCAGAACGATCTGTACGCCTCGGCGGCTCTCTTTTCTTCTCCCAGTTGGGCGAAAGCCGCGGCGGCCCATGCCATCAGATCAAAAAATACGTCCGGATTCTTGGCTACTTCGCCGGCGGTGGCGGCAAAGTCTCCACACAGATAGTAGATGATTGCAAGATAGGCCCGGAAATACTCCGGAAACAATGGATCAAACGATACCGCGAGCGCTGACCACCGTTTCGCATCCTCGATATGGCCAAGGAAAGCCATGCCTGCCGCCGCCGAGATGAGCGTCTCCGAATCATGGGGATTGAGTTCGACAGCCAGCCTGAAGTGCGACTGGGCGCGCTCGGCTGAGCGGGCGATCAGCCAGCTCCAGGCCATGCCGATATGGCAGCGCGAATCGAAAGGGTCGAGCGCCACCGCGTTTTGCGCATGTTTCAGGGCTTCCGCGCAGTCCTGTTCGCGCCGCGTGTAGCCAGGCCGAACCATGAAGCGCGTGTTGAGGATCGCGGCAAGGCTCGCGTAGCTGC
Organism: Aestuariivirga sp.; assembly: GCF_046093005.1. GTDB lineage: Bacteria > Pseudomonadota > Alphaproteobacteria > Rhizobiales > Aestuariivirgaceae > Aestuariivirga. The sequence goes on along the minus strand of NZ_JBJTER010000104.1, from coordinate 58,042 downwards.
AGGCAAGGCCGGGGTCCAGCTCGATGGCGCGCTTGAACAGGTCCTCGGCGGTCACGTCAGCTTCGGCATTCCACATCCTGCTCAGCTGATGGCCCTTCAACCACAGATCATAGGCGACAGGACTGCCCGGCACACTGCGGGCATGACGCAGCAGCGAGATATAGTTCACCTGGGATGCAAGGTGCGCGGCCACCGCCCCGGCAACCGTTGATCCCAGTTCCTGAAGATCATGTTCCGCCACGGGATAGACCCGCGACCAAACCTCCCGGCCATCACGGCAGTCGATCAGCGATACGAAGAGCTTTCCAGTGGAGGACCGCCAGTCGAGGACGCAATCGACCACGAAATCGGCGCCGATCGCCTCACCCAGGGCCGAAAAGTCGACGGCCGTATCGGACTCATAGCCGCGGCTCGGCCAGGGGACCACGATCCAGCAACGGAAGCGGGAAAGACAGGACTTGGCGAGGTAGGCGAAACCTTCGCCGAGATAGTCCTTGCTGGCGTCGGCATGGCGCGTAAGCGGCGGACGAACGGCGATTTTCGGGGGCCCCTGGCGCGGTGCCCGCGGCGGGGCCACGTGCTGCGGCGTGACTGACTTGGGGCCAATGTCGCCACGCTTCACGGCGACAAGGAGGTCGTTGGTTTCGCTGCTGGGTTCGCTGTCCAGCTCCTCGGCCAGCGCCTTGTCCAGCAACACATACTGCCGAAGCGCCGCCGCCTGATCGCCGCGCATGGCGTGGAAGCGCATCAGGAATTGATGCGCCAGTTCATGGCTTGGCTCGATGCGGATCAACTCCTCGGCGGCGCGGGCGTCCCCGAAGTCGGCCGCCGCCATCAGGGTCTCGAGCCGGTCGGTGAGAGACTTGGTCAGAAGCGATCGCAGGTTCGTGCGCTCAACCTGCAGCCAAGCCTCGAACACAGGCGCGGGCGGCGGCAATTGGCCGAAAAGATCGCCTTTCCAGAGCACGGCAGCCGCCAGCGCTGCCCCGGCGTCCGATGCCGCGGCATTGAGCAGCTGGCGGCAGGCCAAGGCATCGACATCTACCGCATTCCGGCGCAATTCGACGTGGAAGCGGCTGGCATCGATAACCTGATCGGCCCTCGCGCCAAACGATTCACGTATCTCTCTCAGTGACTGACGCAGGCTCGCCCGCGCCTGCCCCTCGGGCGCCGGATCCCAAAGCAGCGAAGACAGGCGTTCGCGGCTGATCCTGCCTTCCGGGCTGAGGGCAAGAATGCCGAGAACGCATTTCGCCTTACGGGTCTTGAATTCGACCTCGGCACCGCTGGTCGTGTCCGTAATCCGACAAGCGCCCAATAGCTCTATGCGAAACAGAGCTTTCATGAGAACCCTGCTGACTCTTCCATAAACACTTCCCGCACCAGGCTCCGATTATGCCTGCTTTGGCGCAGCGTTCAACAGTTGCATCGAGTTGCAGACGATTTCAGCGAGACCTAAACAAGGTTACTTGCCAACCGGAATTCTCCTGCGAATTCCGTGACGTTAACATGGATCAGAGCCGCGCCGCGGGTGAAGCCCTCCCGATCCTCCCATGTGGCCACATGGGGCGGGCGCGGGTGGGCTTTGCCATGCCGGTCAACAGTGTGGGCGTAAAGACGGAGCGCCTTCACCCCCCGAACACCACCCGTCCGTCGCACACGGTCATCCGTGGGCGAATCGATTTGAAGGTTCCGGGATCGGTGTTCTCAAGATCAGCCGGCAGCACGCAGAGATCGGCGAGCATCCCCTCTTTCAGCACCCCGGTCTGGCCCTCCATGAAGCCGGCCCAGGCGCCGTCGGCGGTATAGGAATGAAGCGCCTGGTGGAGGCTCTGGCGGTTGTCGGGCATCGCTTCAGTCCAGCGGCCGCGGGTCATCGCCGATTGCAGCGACCACATCGGATCGATGTCGGAGACCGGCCAGTCGGTGCCGAAAACGAGCCTGGCGCCCGCCTCGCGCAGCGCCTTCCAGGCGAAGGCATGGGGCCAGCGCGCCTCGCCGATCCGCGAGAGATAAGGCTCGAGCGGCAGGCCGTGGCAGCCCGGCGGATGCGGCGGCTGCATCGAGGCGATGACGCCGAGGCCCGCGAAGCGCGGAATATCGTCCGGATGGATGACCTCCACATGCTCCACCCGGTGGCGGGAGTCGCGCCGGCCATTGGCTTTCAGCGCCGCCTCATAACCATCGAGCACGGTGCGCACCGCGCCATCGCCGATGGCGTGGACAGCGATCTGCAGGCCCAGCCGGTCAGCCGCCACGGCGATCCTGGCGAAGCGCTCCGCTTCGAACAGCGGCTCGCCGCGCCAGCCCGGCCGGTCGGCATAGTCATCGACCATCACCGCGGTGCCGGAATCGACAACGCCATCCATGAACAGCTTGACGAAGCCGGAGGACAGCATGGGCGAACGGTAGCGCTTGGCCATGGCCGCCGCCTTGTCCAGCACGGCCAATTCCATGAAGTTCTTGAAGTGGAACGGCACCCTCACGCGCGCCGTGAGCTGGCCGCGCTTTTCGAGTTCCTCCAGCAATTCGAGCGTGTAGAGATTGCCGTCCATGTTCTGGATGAAGGTGATGCCATGCGCCGCGGCATGGGCAAGCCCCGCCGCCATGGTCTCGAGATCAGACTCGAAGCCGTCCTGGCCGGGATAGGGCTCCGGCTCGCCGCCGGTCGTGAGCCCCAGCCGGTCCCGCCCGCCCTTGCGTGACAGCGCGCGCACCGGGTCAATGGCCTCGCCTTCGCGCAATTCGCCCTGGGCCAGGCCATCCGCCCCCATCACGATCTCATTGCCGGGGCCCAGCTTGCGGCCCCTGATGAGGCCCGCCTTCTCCAGCGCGATGGTATTGGCCCAGGCGGTGTGATGATCGGGCGAGAATACGAGGATCGGCCGGTCCTTCACGATGGCATCGAGGTGGTGGCGGGACAGCGGCTCGCTCTCACCGATGATCACATAATCCGCCTGTTCGCCGATGATCAGGTCATCGCCCGGGTTCTGGCGGATATAGGCTTCGGTGCGGGCCTTGAGCTCGGCAAAGCCGCGCGTGCCATAGAGCTGCAGATGGGTGAGTTCGCCCGCACCGGCGAAGAGATGCATGTGGCCTTCGACGAATCCGGGGATGACGCTGCCGCCGCCGGCATCGACGACCCGGGTCGCAGGCCCCTTCTCCGCCATCACCTCGGCGTGGCTGCCCAGCCTGGCGATGCGGTTGCCGGCGACCGCGATGGCCGCGGCGCGCGGGCGGGCGGCGTCCATGGTGAGCAGGCTGGCATTGGTGATGATCAGGGATGCGCTCATGCGAGAGGTCCGTTCCAGTCGATGCCTTCGGCCTTCATCATGGCAGCCCAGGCGGGCCTTGCCGTGACCAGTCCGATCAGGCGGTTGAGGTTGGGGTAGGATGTGGCGGGCCGCGCCATGCCGCGCGTCCACCGGCACAGCATGACGAGGAAAATGTCGGCGGCGGAGAAATCCTGGCCCAGCATATAGGGCCCGGCGGCCGTGAGCCCGGCGTCGATCTTGCCGAACATGACGCCCATGCGCCGTTCGGCGATGGCCTTCAGCTCGGCGCGGGCGGCCTCGCCGTCAAGGTAGTGATCGGCATGCCACCAGTGCTGCAGTTCCTCCTGCAGGGTGTTGGTGAAATAGAACAGCCATTGCAGGAACAGGTGGCGGGACGGCGCGCCAATGGCGGGCATCAGCCCGGCGCCCGGATGATTTTCGCAGAGGTAGAGCACGATGGCCGCCGATTCATAGATCACCTTCCGGCCATCGACGAGGGTCGGCACCCGGTGATGCGGGTTCAGCGCCAGATAGGCGGGGTTGCGGTTCTCGCCCTTCGCCCCATCGACACGGACAAGTTCGAACGGGCAGCCGATTTCACGCAGCACGGCATGCGGGGCCATATTGGCACTTCCCCGATCCCAGAAGAGCCGATAGACAGAATTCTCATCGCCAGGTTTGCCGCCCATGCTCCGTTGCCTTCTGCTGTTCCTAGCCCTCGGCCTGATGGCCAGCACCGCCCCGGCGCAGGAGCGCGAATGGCTGCTCGATGCCGGCGACGAGGAAGCCTACCTGATTTTCGGCGTGCCCGATAGCGACGATGTGGGCCTGAGCTTCTGGTGCGTGCTGCGCAAGGACATGGTCAACCTCTATCTGCCGCGGCCCACCGAGGAACTGAGGACGCTGAAGGGCAAGGAAGTTCCGGTGAAACTCACCGCGGGGCCCGAGGCCGTGACCTTCCGTGGCAAGCTCCAGCTCATTCCCGAGGGTGTCTATTCGAGCGTCGAGGTGGAGATGGCGGCCGATCATCCGATCCTCGCCGCGATGCGTGAGAGCGACCGGCTGCGGGTGCGGGCTGGCGGCGGCGATGAGCTGATCTTTCCGCTCTATGACGCCGACCTGGCAGGCCTCATCGACCTCTGCCGCAAATGACGGTTGGGCAAGACCTGACACCGCTGCATGAAAAGACGCGACGGGCATAACACACCCATGTCTCGTCATAGCCTGGCCTGACCCGCTGCTGCGTGATAAAGGCCCGCGAAGATGCGGGTGGCGTCGCTCAGGCGCATCACCTCGCGGCCTTTCCGGCCTGCCGCCGCCAGCTGGCCCGCAAGCCCGCCCGCCACCGCCTCGAAGAGAGATGCAGGGCGGCCGCGATTGGCGTCCACCAGTGTCGTGCGCTTCAGGCCCCTGAGACCCGGATGCGCCATGACGCCCTCCTGGCGTTCGGCGCCACGCTCAAAACCGCGCGACGGCAAGCGAGGCGCGCGTCCTAAACTTCGCATGAGCCCCATGGTGGGCGATGAGAGACTCGAACTCCCGACATCTTCGGTGTAAACGAAGCGCTCTACCAACTGAGCTAATCGCCCTCTGACCTTCCGCATACCGCCCGGCGTCCCGGCGATCAAGCGCGCAAATCGGCGGTGGTTCCGCATCCTTGACCTTGCGGCGATTCGCTGGATAGATCGGCGCATGCGCTCAACACGCGCCGGGAGGCCTCTCATGCCGCCACTCAAGACCGCCGCGGCAGCCGGATTGCTGCTCTGCCTGCTGGGCCTGCCCGCGCAGGCGGAGACCAGGCCCAACATCCTGATGATCATGCCGGACGATGTGGGCTACTTCAACATCGGCGCCTACAGCCACGGCATGATGGTGCCCACCCCCAATATCGACAGCCTGGCGAAACAGGGCATGCTGTTCACCGACCACTATGCGGAGCCCACCTGCACGCCGGGCCGCGCCGCCTTCATCACCGGCCAGATGCCGATCCGCACCGGCCTCACCACGGTGGGCATTCCGGGCTCGCCCGTCGGCCTCAGCAAGCGCGACCCGACGCTGGCCGAAGTGCTGAAGGACCAGGGCTATGCCACCGGCCAGTTCGGCAAGAACCATCTGGGAGACCGCAACGAGCACCTGCCCACCGTGCATAGCTTCGACGTGTTCTACGGCAATCTCTACCACCTGAATTCGGAGGAGGAACCGGAAGATCCGGACTGGCCGAAGGACCCCGCCTTCACCGCGCGCTATGGCCCGCGCGGCGTGCTTGACTGCAAGGCCTCGGACACCGAAAACCCCGCACCCGCCGATCCGCGCTTCGGCGCCTGGGGCAAGCAGGTCTGCACCGACACCGGCCCGCTGACGATCGCGCGCATGCTCACCATCGACGAGGATTTCACCAGGCGCACCATCGCGTTCATGCGGGACGCCGTCACGGCGGGAAAGCCGTTCTTCGCCTGGTATGCGCCATCCCGCATGCACATCTACACGCATCTGAAGCCGGAGAGCCGCTATCTGGCGCAGCCCTATTCCTCGGCCGATGATCTCTATGGCAGCGGCCTGATGGAACATGACGGCTATGTGGGCCAGATCCTCACGGCGCTGGACGAGATGAAGGCGGCGGACAACACCATCGTGCTCTACACGTCCGACAACGGCGCCATGGCCGCGTGGTGGCCGGAGGGCGGCACCACGCCGTTCCGCAGCGAGAAGGCCACCACCTGGGAAGGCGGCGTGCGCGTGCCGATGCTGATCCGCTGGCCGGGGCACATTCCGCCGGGCGCGGTGTCCAACGGCATCCAGAGCCACATGGACCTGTTCACGACACTCGCCGCCGCGGCGGGCGTGGAGGACGTGGCGGCAAAGCTGCTCGCCAGCCATCATGTGAAGATCGACGGCGTCAACAACCTCGCCACCTGGACCGAAGGCGCGCCCTCGAAGCGCGAGACGCAAATCTTTTACAATGAGAGCCAGCTGACGGCCGTGCGCGTCGGGCCGTGGAAAACCCATTTCAAGGAGCGCAACGGTTTCTTCGACTATTTCCGTGACAGCGCGCTGGTGTTCAACCTGCGCATGGACCCGCTGGAGCAGCGGGACGGCCACTACTCCAACCTGCTGGCCATGAAGAAGGCCTTCCTGGGCGGCCTGGTGCGCGACCTGCTGGATCAGCATTTCGCCTCGCTGAAGGAATTCCCGCCGCGGCAGGCGGGCGGCAATCTGAAGCCAGGCAGCAGCCTGACGCCTTGACGACAGCAGTGCCGGGTCTCCGCCGCACGTCCATCGCTGCCGCGGTCTGCGGCGTTGTGCTGGCCGTCGCCCTGCCCGCGGCAGGCGCGCAGGAGCCGCCAGCCGGCCCCCTGCTGTTCACGGGCGATGGCTGGCGGCTGAAACTCGGCCTCGACGCCGCGGTGCAGACGGCGGGCGAGATCGACAGCTGGTGGAACCTGACGGACGCCTTCCCGCCGCCCACGCCCTTCGATCCGGACCGCTCCTGGACGGAAGGCTACGTCAAGCCCTCGGCCAGGCTCGACATCGAGGCCACTTCCGCGCTGGCCTTCTATGGCGGCCTTGCCGCCGTCGCCTCCTACACCTGGGGCAAGGACGCATTCGACGCCGGCGACACCGGCGCCGTCACTGTCGAAAACGCTTATGGCGGGCTGCGCCTGGCAGCGGGGCCCAACATCGGTTTCGACGTTTCGGCCGGCATGCAGGACTATATGATCGGGTCTGGCATTCTGATCCAGATGGGCGGCGGCAATGGCTATGAGCACGGCGCCCTGCTGCTGTCGCCGCGCACCGCCTGGGACATGACGGCGATCGCCCGCGAGCGTTTCGGCGGCCTCACCCTGGAGCAGTTCTATCTCGATCCGAGCGAACTCGAGTCGGGCGACAGCCTCACCGAGCTTGCGGGCCTGCACGCGCGCTACGACTGGTCGGCGGAGGACTATGCCGGGCTCGCCTATATCCATGTGCTGAAGTCCGACTATCCGGCGCTGGCCGCGCCGCTGGTGATCATTCCCGGCGGCCGCGAGGGCATGAATGTGCTGCACGGCTATGGCCGCGCCACGCCGCTGGCCGATCTGCCGGGTCTGTGGCTCGCCGGCGATCTCGCCTATGAATGGAACGAGCGCATCGACCAGCAGGCCTGGGGCGGCCAGGCGGAAATCGGCTATGCGGCAACCGGCCTGCGCTTCATGCCGGTGTTCAGCTACGCCTTCCGCTATTTCTCCGGCGACGACCCGTCGACGTCAGTCAACGAGCGTTTCGATTCGCTGTTCTATGAGGGCTCGCCCACCGGCTGGGCCACGGGCGGCAATGCCTCGCTCGCCTTCTACAATTCCAATGTGATGGCGCACCGTTTCGGCGTCGATGTCACGCTCTCCGAACGCGATTTCGCCAGGGCCCGCTACTGGCATGTGCGCGCGGTGCAGGAAAACAGTCCGATCCAGTTCGGCCAGGGCGCGGAAGTGGAGTTCGAGAACGGCACGCCGATCATCATCGCGGGTGTCCAGACTCCGCATCTTTCGGATGATTTCTATCTCGAATACACCCGCGTCCTCACCGCCAACCTGTTCCTCACCGCGGGCGGCGCGCTGTCAATCCCGGGCGCGGGCCTGCGCGGCGCCGCCAGGGGCCTCGCCGAGGACTGGTGGGGCGGCTACGTGAACCTGACCGTGAATTACTGATGCAAACCCTCGCCCGGTCCGGCCGCGCCGGACCTCGCGCAATCAATTGCACCGAACGAAGCCTACCGGATGTCGGGCGCCGCGGCGGCGGCTGGCGCCATGGCTGTGGCCCCTTGGGATTCCTTCTCCGCGATCATCTCGGCGCGGCGCAGTTCCTGCTCCTCGACGGCAAGAGCCGTCTCGGCCTCGGCCTGCTGGTCACGCAGTTCGGCGATCGAGCGCATAAGATTGTCGCGCCGGGCGCGCGCCGACTTCGCGGTAAGCGAATAGCTGAAATGGCTTGGGTCGCTGACGCCTGTCCGGCTCTCCTCGAACGCCACCTGCGCGTCAAGTTCCTCAAACTTGCGGGTGAAGTCCTGGATCATGAAGGCGATATCGGCGGCCTGGCGGCGCTTTTCCGCCGTGCGGAACCGGTGCAGCCTGAGGAGCGTCTCGCGTGAACGCATGGGTAACCCCTAACTTTACTCAACTCACTGACAGGCGCCGGGATCCCGGCACCCCTTTTCACGATTCCACGAATCAACTAACAAAACACGATTCGGTCCATCGTATCGCGTCCATGTTGGACTGGTAAGCTTAAGGCGGGGTAAACTGATTATCGGTCCGTCTTGGCGATTCCGGCGCCCCGCGCGCCGGAGCATACTGCATGTAGGGGGCCTCACCGGGCCCTCGCCACTACATGTCGTTAGTCCTGTCAATGGGTTGCGTAGTCCAGCTTAGGGTTTGTTAACCTTTCCCGGCTTATTCTAACCAATAGCGTTAACGGTTCGTGTGCGCGAGGGGCGGAATGAGCCGCGTAAACCGGAAACAGGCTCCGCGGGGGCCGGAGACGATAGGGGATTTGAGATGAGGGTATTGCTGATCGAGGATGACACCGCGACGGCTCAGAGCATCGAACTGATGCTCAAATCGGAAGGTTTCAATGTCTATGCGACCGACCTCGGAGAAGAAGGCGTCGACCTGGGCAAACTCTATGACTACGACATCATTCTGCTGGATCTGAACCTGCCTGACATGTCGGGCTACGAAGTTCTGAAGACGCTGCGCGTGGCCAAGGTCAACACGCCGATCCTGATCCTGTCCGGCCTGGCTGGCATCGAGGACAAGGTGAAGGGCCTTGGCTTCGGCGCCGACGACTACATGACCAAGCCTTTCCACAAGGATGAGCTCGTGGCGCGCATCCACGCCGTGGTCCGCCGCTCCAAGGGCCACGCCCAATCGGTGATCGTCACCGGCGATCTCTGCGTCAATCTCGACACCAAGACGGTGGAAGTGGGCGGCGCCCGCGTGCATCTGACCGGCAAGGAATACCAGATGCTGGAACTGCTTTCGCTGCGCAAGGGCACCACGCTGACCAAGGAAATGTTCCTGAACCACCTCTATGGCGGCATGGACGAGCCGGAACTGAAGATCATCGACGTCTTCATCTGCAAGCTGAGAAAGAAGCTCGCCAACGCGGCCGGCGGCAAGAACTTCATCGAAACCGTGTGGGGCCGCGGCTATGTGCTGCGCGAAAACGCCCCGCCAATGGGCGAGGATCTGCGCGAGACCGGCTGAGCGCCGGTCACGCGTGGCCGGCCGGCTTAGCCGGCCAGTTCGCCGGCGATGGCGCGGGCAATCAGTTTCCGGGTATTCTCGACGCCATAGAGCGCGACGAAGCTGCCAAAGCGCGGGCCTTTCTCCTCGCCCAGCAGCACCTGGTAAAGCATGTTGAACCAGCTCTGCGCCACGCCCACCGAGCCATCCTTTTGCGTGGTCCGGTAAGGGTCGCGGCGGCCCACGTCATAGACTTTCTGCTGGATGTCCTCCGGGCTCGCGCCAGCGGGGAGCGAGGCCAGTGCGGCGGAGAGATCGGCAAGCGCCGTGGCCTCCGCCGCCGCCGGCGCACGATAGCGCTTCGCCGGCTTCACGAAATCATCGAAATAGCGCAGCGCGTGGGTCACCAGCGCATCAAGCCGCGGATGCGTTTCCGGCGTGAGGCTGGGCGCATAGCGGAGGATGAAGCCCCACAGGGACGACTTGTCATGGGCATTGGCGACAGCGGCCAGATTGAGCAGCAGCGCGAAGGAAATGCCGCCCTCCTCCGGTGGCGGCGGGTTGCCGCCATGGATGTGCCACACCGGGTTCATCAGCCGGTCGGCGGGCTTGTCCGCCTGGCGCTGATAGGCCGAAAGAAAAGCGCCGTAATCATCGACCGCGCGCGGGATCACGTCGAAATAAAGCCGCTTCGCCTCGCGCGGCTTGTTGTACATGAACAGCGCCAGCGATTCAGGATCGGCATAGGTCAGCCATTCGTCGATGGTGAGGCCATTGCCCTTTGACTTCGAAATCTTCTGGCCGTTCTCATCCAGGAAAAGCTCATAGACATAGTGCTGCGGCGCTTCCGAGCCGAGGATTTCGCAGATCCGGTCATAGACCGGCGCGTTGGTCTGGTGGTCCTTGCCGAACATCTCGAAATCAACGCCGAGCGCTGCCCAGCGCATGCCGAAATCCGGCTTCCATTGCAGCTTGGTGCGCCCGCCGGTGACCGGCATGGTGACGTCGGTCCCGTCCTCGTCGGTGAATGTGATGGTGCCGGCCTTGGGATCGACCGCTTTCATCGGCACATAGAGCACGCGGCCCGTCGAAGGCGAGATCGGCAGGAACGGCGAATAGGTGGCCTGGCGCTCCTCGCCGAGCGTTGGCAGCATGACCGCCATGATGTCGTCGAACTTCTCAAGCGCGTGCAGCAGCATCGGGTCGAAACGGCCGGACTTGTAGTAGTCGGTGGCCGAGGCGAATTCGTAGTCAAAGCCGAACGCGTCGAGAAACCGGCGCAGCATGGCGTTGTTGTGGTGCCCGAAGCTTTCATACTTGCCGCCGAACGGATCGGGCACCGCGGTGAGCGGCATGTGCAGATAGGGCCTGAGCGCCGCCGGGTCCGGCACTGTTTCCGGAATCTTGCGCATGCCGTCCATGTCGTCCGAGAAGCACAGGAGCCTGGTCGGCACGTCGCACAGCAGTTCAAAGGCGCGGCGCACCATGGTGGTGCGCGCCACCTCGCCGAAGGTGCCGATATGCGGCAGGCCCGAAGGCCCATAGCCGGTCTCGAACAGCACTTCCTTCTTGGCCGTGCGCTTGATGCGCTCAACAAGCTTGCGGGCTTCCTCGAAAGGCCAGGCCTTGCTGGTTTCGGCGGCGGCGCGAAGGGCGGGATCGGCGGTCATGGCAATCGATTTTCCGGAAACGGGATTGAGACCGGATTGTTTAGGGATGCAGGGGCCGCGGGTCAATCGAAGCCCTTGGCGGCTTGCTCTTCCGTCACGCCCGGCAAGCCTCTAAAGCTCAATGCCTTGAGCAACGAAACACACATGGATTCGACGCCTCGCACCGCCGTAGCGTCCGGCATGGGCGCCGTGATCGGGGGCACGCGGGTGGAACCGGCCGAGGCCCTTGCCTTGCTGGCGGCGGCCCCGCATCTCTTGTGCCATTCGGCCTTTCTGATCGAGCGGCTGGGGGTTGCCGCGCAGGCGCCGCGCGGCATCGTGCGGGCGGCCCGCGACCAGCGGCATTACGATGTGGCGGAGCTGTTCGCCTTTGTCTGCCCGGCGCGCTTTGCAACGCCCACCCCGCAGGGAATTGCCCGCGCCCTCGCGCTGGACCCCGGGCGTGATGATTCCGAAACCCTGCGCCTGATCGCCCGTGACCTGCTGGGAAGGCTGGCCGGACGCCATTACCCGATTTTCCGCGAGACCGTGGAAAACGCCAGTTTTCTCAGGAACGCCAACTGGCCCTGGGCCAAACATGTGCTGCAGGCGTTGCAGAAGGCCGACCCGAAGCTCGATGCCGGGGCTTTCGCCACCGGCCTCAATGCCTGGGACCGCATCCCCGAATGGGAGGATGACGGCGGCCGCGCGCCTGGCCGCCAGGACCCGGTGACGCCGGAAGAGGCGCGGCAGTTCCTGTCTGAGATTCTTGACCCCGGTTCCGAACGGCGTGACGCGCAAGCGGCCTATGCGGGGGCCGCGAGCTTCGCGTTTCAGCCCCGGCAATCGAAGGAGATCAACAATATCCTGCTCGCCGAGGCGGGAACCGGGCTTGGCAAGACGCTGGGCTATCTGGCGCCTGCCTGGCTGTGGGCGCGCAAGAACAACGCAGCCGTCTGGGTCTCCACCTATACCAAGAACCTGCAGCGCCAGCTCGACCAGGAAACCGCGCGGCTGGTGAACGACCCCGCCGAGCGCCGCGGCCGCATCGTGATCCGCAAGGGCCGGGAGAACTACGTCTGCCTCCTCAACATGCAGGAGGTTTTCGGACGGCTCACTTCCGCCAACCCGCGAACGGCGCTGCTCGCCGTGCTGATTTCGCGCTGGGTGCGCTTCACCAGGGACGGCGACATGGTGGGCGGCGATTTTCCGTCATGGATGCTGTCGCTGTTCGACGATCTGTCCCTCGACGGCGAATCGCGGGCGACCACGGCGCAGTCCCTGGGCCTCACCGACCGGCGCGGTGAATGCATCTATGCCGCCTGCCCGCATTACCGGCGCTGCTTCATCGAGCGTTCGGTGCGCGCCGGGCGCAACGCAGCGGTCGTCATCGCCAACCATGCGCTGGTGCTGCACCAGGCGGCGATCGATCACGCGCTGGGCGCGGCCCGCACGGAGGAAGGCGAGGATGCCGCAGGCGGGTTGCGCCGCATCGTGTTCGACGAAGGCCATCATCTGTTCGATGCCGCGGACCAGGCCTTTTCCGGCCATCTGACGGGGATTGAGACAGCCGAGCTCCGGCGCTGGATCAGGGGGCCGGAAACCGAGCGCCGGCGCGGCCGCGGCCTTTATGACCGGATCGGCGACCTTCTGAGCGAGGAAGACGCCGGCGAGAAGCTGCTGCGCGAGGTGTTGCGCGCGGCGCTGGCGCTGCCAGGACCCGGCTGGACGAGGCGCGTGCAGTCCGGCCAGCCCGAGGGCCTGGCCGAGGAGTTCCTGACGCTGGTGCGCCAGCAGGTGCTGGCGCGCGCCGAACAGAACAGCGCCGGCCACACGCTGGAAACAGACTGCCAGCCGCTGGTCGATGGCCTCGCGGAGGCGGCCGGGGAACTTGCCGCGGCACTCCACGAACTCCGCAAGCCGATGTCGGCATTGGCGGGCGCGCTCGCCAGGAAGCTCGACAGCGAGGCCGCGGAACTCTCCACCCAGGATCGCGGCCGCATTGAGGCGGCGGCGCGCTCGCTCAAGCGCCGGGGCGATCTGATGGTGGGTGGCTGGATCGAGATGCTGGCGCGGCTCACCTCCGGGCCAAACCCGCTGTTCGTGGATTGGTTCGATATCGCGCAGGCCTTCGGCCGCGAGCATGATGTGGGTCTGCATTCGCATTGGCTTGATCCCACCGAGCCCATGGCGCTCGCGGTGTTGCGGCAGGCCGACGGCATCGTCATCACCTCGGCGACGCTCAAAGACCGGCCTCCGGACATACCGGACGACTGGGCCAATGCCGAAATGCGCACTGGCGCGGTGCATCTCCCCTATCCGGTGCGGCGCGAAGGCTGGGAGTCGCCCTTCGATTATGTGGGGTCGAGCCGCGTCATCGTGGTGACGGACGTCAACCGCGAGGACATGGACCAGGTGGCGGCCGCCTATCGCGAATTGTTCCTGGCGGCGGGCGGCGGCGCGCTCGGCCTGTTCACCGCCATCGCGCGCCTGAAGGCGGTGCACCGCCGGCTGGTGAAGCCTTTGGCCGACGCCGGCCTGCCGCTCTATGCCCAGCATGTCGATTCGATGGATACGGGAACGCTGGTCGACATGTTCCGCGCCGAGCGCGACGCCTGCCTCCTCGGCACCGACGCGGTGCGCGACGGCGTGGACGTGCCGGGCGATTCCCTGCGCCTCATCGTGCTCGACCGGGTGCCATGGGCAACGCCCACCATTCTCGAGCGGGCGCGGCGCGAGGCGTTCGGCGGCAACGCCTATACCGACATGGTGGTGCGGCTCCGGCTGCGCCAGGGCTTCGGGCGGCTCATCCGCCGGGCTGGCGACAGGGGCAGTTTCGTGGTGCTCGACCCGCGGCTGGCCTCGCGCTTCGCAACCGCCTTTCCGCCCGGGGTGCGGATTTCGCGCCTCGGCCTGGTCGATGCGATCGACGCCATCAGAGCTTGACCGATCCACCCGCCAAGCCTAACTGCCCGCCAGCATGGAGAGTCCAGGACATGACCGCGACGATTTCCACTGAACAGGCGCTGATCTACGCCATGGTGACGATGTCCGGCGTCGAGGGCAAGATCAACGCCGTGGAGCTGGCCGAAATCCGCCAGCTCGTCGAGACGCTTCCCATCTTCCGTGACTTTGACGAGCAACGGCTGATCGCCGTGGCGCAGGAGGCGGGCGAAATCCTTCAGGACAAGGAAGGCCTCGCCGCCGTGCTCGGGCTGATCAAGGGTGCGCTGTCGCCCAAGCTGCGCGAGACGGCCTATGCGCTGGCTGTCGAGATTGCCGCGGCCGACCTCGCGGTGGGCCGCGAGGAACTGCGCTTCCTCGCCATGCTGCGCGATACGCTCGAACTCGACAAGCTGGTGACTGCGGCGATCGAACGCTCGGCGATCGCCAGATATCAGCGGCCATAGGAAAGCAGACCGCGGCGGCGGAGCGGGGAGAACACCATGTCGACCGAAATCGATCTGCAGAAAGCGGTGGCGGCGGGCCTCCTCTCGGCCGAGCAGCGCAGCCAGATCATTGCCTTTCTGAAGGCCAACAGCGAACCCGCCAGCCATGCGGAGGCGCCGCCCGCGAAGTTCAACCTGACCCACGTGCTGTGGTATGGCGGCGCGCTGATCATCATGGCGGCGATGGGCCTGTTCTCGACCACCGCCTTCGCGGCGATGGGCGGCTGGGCCCTGTTCGCCACCGGGGCTGCCTATGCGATCGGCCTGTGGCTCGCGGGCCGTCATCTCTGGGACGTGCGGGGCTTGCGCGTTCCCGGCGGGCTGTTGATCGCCGCGGCGGTGTCCATGGTTCCTCTGATGATCTATGGCGTGCAGGACGCGCTGGACTTGTGGCGCTTCGCGCAAGGCCGGCCCGGCGGCTATGATGATTTCTTTCCTTATGTTCATGGCAGCTGGCTCTACATGGAAATCGGCACGGTGGCGGCGGCGGCTCTTGCGCTGCGCGTCTACAAGGTGCCGTTCCTGATGCTGGTGGCCGGCATCGCGCTGTGGTTCATGTCGATGGATATCGCCATGTGGTTCACCGCGACGCCTGACGATTTCGGCGATTTCGACACCCGGCGGACGGTATCGCTGTTCTTCGGCCTCGCGGTGATCGCGGTGGCCTGGGCGATCGACCTGGCGCGGCCACGGGGGCCGGACCTCGCGTTCTGGCTTCACATCTTTGGGGCGATCACCTTCTGGGGCGCGCTCACCGCGAGCCCGGATTCGACGGCTCTGCTGCGCTTTGTCTATTTCCTGATCAACCTGGCGCTGATCGGCCTGGCGCTGTTCCTGGACCGCCGCGTCTATGCGGTGTGCGGCGCCCTGGGTGTCGCCTTCTATCTCGGCTACCTGGCCTATGACGTGTTCGCGGACATGATCCTGTTGTCGTTCGCGCTCTCGGCGATCGGGCTGGCGGTGATCGGCCTCGGACTGTGGCTCAACCGCCATTATGCGGCGCTCTCAGCCGCGATCGACGCCCACATGCCGGCGCCGCTGCGGCGGCTCAGGCCGCGGCGTGAGGCTAGCGCTTGAGGCCGCCCAGAATTCCACGGATGATCATGTTGCCGATCTGCCGCCCCGCGGTGCCCGCGAGGTTCTTGACGAAACGGTCAGTGGCCGACTCGCGCGAAGATGTGCGGGGCGCCGATGCCTGCTGCCGGCGTTCTTCGATGCGCGCCGCTTTCTCCGCTTGCTCTCTTTCGGCGGCTTCGGCGCGCTCCTCGGCGCGGCGGGTGAGGATTTCATAGGCCGACTCGCGGTCTTCCGCCTGTTCATAATCGCCGTAGACCGGGGAATTGCGAATGAGCTTCTGGCGCTCTTCCGGCGTGATCGGCCCCATGCGGCTTGACGGCGGGCGGATCATGGTGCGCTCAACCATGGTGGGAACGCCCTTGGGATCGAGCACCGAGACCAGCGCCTCGCCCTTGCCAAGCTGGGTGATGGCTTCCGCGGTGCTGAAGGCGGGGTTGGGCCGGAACGTTGAGGCGGCGGTGGCCACCGCCTTTTGTTCGCGCGGCGTATAGGCACGAAGCGCATGCTGCACACGATTGCCGGTCTGGGCCAGCACCGACTCAGGAATGTCGAGCGGGTTTTGCGTCACGAAATAGATGCCGACGCCCTTGGAGCGGATCAGCTTCACCGTCTGCTCGATCTTCTGAACGAGGCCCGGCGGCGCGTCAGCGAACAAGAGATGCGCCTCATCGAAGAAGAACACCATTTTCGGCTTTTCGCGATCACCCACCTCGGGCATGCGCTCAAACAGTTCCGAGAGCATCCAGAGCAGGAAGGTTGCATAGAGCTGTGGCGCATTGATGAGGCGCTGGGCCGCCAGGATGTTCATGTAGCCCTTGCCGTTGTTGGCGGTGCGCATGAAATCATGGATGTCGAGTGCCGGCTCGCCGAAGAACATGTTGCCGCCCTGCTCCTCGATGACCACCAGCCGGCGCTGGATGGCGCCAATCGTGGCGGCGGCGAGGTTGCCATATTCGGTGGTGAGTTCCTTGCCGCGCTCGCCGAGTTCTTTCAGCAGCGCGCGCAGATCCTTCAGGTCCAGCAACGCCAGGCCTTCCTTGTCGGCCAGACGGAAGGCGATGTTGAGCGCGCCCTCCTGCGCGTCCGAAAGCCCCATCAGCCGCGACAGCATCAGTGGGCCCATGTCGGACACCGTGGTGCGCACCGGATGGCCAAGCTCTCCGAACAGGTCCCAGAAAATCGCCGGCGTGGCCTCGAAGCCGTATTCGTCAAAGCCCATCTTGCGCGCCCGTTCGACCAGAGCGTCCATGGCTTCGCCCTCCATGGCGATGCCCGCCAGGTCACCCTTCACATCCGCCGCGAAAACCGGAACCCCGGCATTGGTGAAGCCCTCGGCCATGATCTGCAGCGTCACGGTCTTGCCGGTACCGGTCGCCCCGGTGACCAGGCCGTGCCGGTTGGCCATGGCGAGGAACAGCTCTTCGCGCTTTTCGCTCTGGCCCAAGAAGATCGCATCGGACATGTGGCGGTTCCCCGGCGGTGATCGCTTCGCGCCATCTTTATTGCTATAGAAGGTTCAGCAACGCAATGTGCCGGGGGAATGAAACGCCATGCAGGAGCTGATCGACCGGGTGACCACCGCCACGGGCCTCCCGGAGGACAAGGCCAGCAAAGCGTTGGGCATTGTGCTGAACCTGATCCAGACACAGGGCAACCAGGCCAAGGTGCGGGAGCTGTTCGACAAGCTTCCCGGGGCCGCCGAACTGGCGCGCGCGCAAGGCGGCGATGGCGCGGGCCATGGCGGCGGCGGGCTGCTCGGCATGCTGGCGGGCGGCATGATGGGCGGGCCTCTGGCGGCCATTTCCAAACTTTCCGCCGCTGGCCTGTCCATGGACCAGATCAAGGCGCTGGGAACCACCACGCTCGACTACGCCAAGGAAAAGGCGGGAGCCCAGCTGGTGCGCGAGGCGGCGGGGGCGATCCCCGGCCTGTCCGGCTATGTCTGAGGCTTGACCGGGGTCAATTGCCGCCCGCCCGCCAGCGCTTAAGGAACGAAGCATGAGCGCGCCGCAAGCCCCCGTCTTCCGCGTCCGGAACCTGTGCAAGACCTACCGCAGCGGGGAGGTGGAGGTGCGAGCACTGCGCGGCGTCGACTTCGAGGCGCGAGGGGGCGAGTTCATTGTGATCCTCGGCCCGTCCGGGTCCGGCAAGTCGACCTTTCTCAATATCGTGGGCGGCCTCGACCGCGCCACCTCGGGCGAGGCGTGGTTCCGTGACCATGACCTGACACGGGCCAATGAAGCGGGGCTCACCCGCTACCGCCGCGACCATGTGGGCTTCATTTTCCAGTTCTACAATCTGGTGCCGAGCCTCACCGCCTTCGAGAACGTGAAGCTGGTGACCGAGATCGCCCGCAACCCGATGGACCCCGCCCAGGCCCTGGCGCTGGTGGGCCTTGAGGACCGCATGGACCATTTTCCGGCCCAGCTCTCGGGCGGAGAACAACAGCGGGTGGCGATCGCGCGGGCCATCGCCAAGCAGCCGGACGTGCTGCTCTGCGACGAGCCGACGGGCGCCCTCGATTCGAAGACCGGCGTCAGGGTGCTGGAAGCCCTGACGGCGGTGAGCGCGCGCACCAGCGCCACCACGCTGGTGATCACCCATAATGCGGCGATCGCCGACATCGCCGACCGGGTGGTGCAATTCGCCGACGGCACGATTGCCTCCGAACGGCGCAATGACAGCCGCAAGCCAGCGAGCGCGGTGAGCTGGTGATGCGCGCCCTCGACATCAAATTGCTGCGCGATCTCAGGCGGCTGTGGGCGCAGGCGCTGGCGATTGCCCTCGTGATGGCGGCGGGCGTCGCCACGCTGATCCTGGGCGTTGGGGCCTATGACTCTCTCTCCACCACGCGGGAGCGCTACTATGACGCCCATGGTTTCGCCGATGTCTTCGCCAGCCTGACCCGCGCGCCCGGCAGCCTCAAGGCTGAGATCGCCGCCATTGACGGCGTCGCCGCCGTCGAGACCCGGGTCGAGAAGATCGCGCTGGCCGACCTCCCCGGCATGGCGGAACCCGCTTCGGTGCTGCTGGTGTCGCTGCCAGACACCCACATGCCGGCGCTGAACCGTCTCTATCTGCGTTCGGGACGCCTGCCAGACCCAGGCGCGGAGGAGGCCGTGGCCAGCGCCGGTTTCGCCGCGGCGCACGGGCTGGCCGAGGGCGATACAATCCGTGTGCTGATCAACGGCCGGCAGCGCGACGTGAAGCTGAGCGGAACGGCCCTTTCGCCTGAATTCATCTACGCGCTGGGGCCCGGCGCACTGATGCCGGACGACCGGCGCTTCGGCATTCTGTGGGCGCCGGAAAGCCTGCTGGCGCCGGCTTACGATCTCGATGGCGCCTTCAACCAGGTGGCGATCCGGCTGGTCAGGGGCGTCAACCCGCAAGCGGTGATCGCGGAAGCCGACCGGCTGCTCGCGCGCTATGGCGGGCGCGGCGCCTATACGCGCAAAGACCAGCTTTCGCATGCCTTTCTGGATGCCGAATTGCGGCAGCTCCAAACCATGAGCCGCATCCTGCCCCCGATCTTCCTGCTGGTGTCGGCCTTCCTCGTCAACATGACGCTCTCGCGCCTCATTGCGCTGGAACGCGAGCAGATCGGGCTGCTGAAGGCCATGGGCTATTCCTCGCTGAGCGTGGTGCGGCACTATGCTGGCTTCGTCACGCTGATCGCCATCGCAGGCATTGCGCTGGGCTTCGTGGCCGGCGGCTGGCTCGGCGCCGGACTGACCAGGCTCTACGCGGCATTCTTCAGCTTTCCCTTCCTGGTGTTCAGCCGCAACCCGGCGGTCTATGGCATCGCCGCGGGCGCGACCTATGCCGCTGCCATTCTGGGAGCGGTAAAGGCGGTGCGCGACGTGGCCTGGCTCTCGCCGGCGGTGGCGATGGCGCCCCCCGCGCCGCCGCGCTTCCGCAAGATCCTGGGCGGCATGGCCGACCTCTCGCGCTACGTCCGGCAATCGGGCGTCATCGTCATGCGCCATCTCACGCATTGGCCGGTGCGGACCTTGAGCGGGGTGCTCGGCATGGCGATGGCGGTGGCGATCCTCGTGGGATCGCTGTGGTCCTTTGGCTCCATCGAGCACATGATCGACGTCACCTTCCAGCGCAGCGACCGGCAGGATGCCACCATCACCTTCACCGATGTGCGGCGCATGGATGCTCTTTACGAAGTTCGCCGGCTGCCCGGCGTCAAGCAGGCGGAACCGTTCCGCGCCGTTGCCGTGAAACTTGTCAATGGGCCGGCGCAACGGCGCATCTCGCTCATCGGCAATAGCGCCGGAGGCCAGCTCTCGCGCGTGCTGGATGGCAAGCTCGTGCCGGTGACGCTGCCCGATGGCGGCCTGGTGATCTCCGAGGCGCTGGCCGAGCTTCTCAAGCTCCGGCTGGGCGACAAGGTGAGCGTCGAAGTGCTGGAGGGGCGGCGGCAGAAGCTCGACGTTCCCGTCTCCGCCATCATCACCGGCTTCATCGGACTTACCGCCTATATGAACCTCGATGCCATGAACCGCATGCTGGGCGAGGACCAGCTGATTTCCGGCGCCTATCTGGCGCTCGATGCGGAGGGCCGCGGCGCGCTGTTCGCCCGGCTCAAGGAAATGCCGGCGGCGAGCTTCATCTCGCTCCGCTACGCCGCGCTCGCCAATTTCCGCGAGACGCTGGCCCAGAACATTTCGATCATGATCACCGTCTACACCTCGCTGGCCTCGATCATCGCCTTTGGCGTCGTCTACAATTTCGCGCGCATTTCGCTTTCGGAACAGGGGCGGGAAATGGCCAGCCTCAGGGTCCTCGGTTTCACGCGCGGCGAGGTGTCGGCCCTGCTGCTCGGCGAGCTTGCCGTGGTGGCGGTTGTCGCGCAGCCTGTGGGCTGGCTCCTGGGCTATGGTTTCGCCTGGACCATGGCGAACGGTTTTCGCACCGACCTTTACCGTGTGCCACTGGTGGTCAACCGCGAGGTCTATGCCTGGGCGAGCCTGATCGTGTTCGCCGCCGCCGCACTGTCGGGCCTGGTGGTGCGCCGCCGCATCGACCGGCTGGACATGATCGAAGTGCTGAAGACGAGGGAATGACATGCTGCGCCGCCTGATGATGCTGCTCGCCCTGCTCGCCGTATTGGCCGGCCTCGCCTGGGCCTTCTGGCCGCGGCCCCTGCCGGTGGAGACCGCCGTGATCGGCAAGCGCGACATCCTCGTCACCGTCGAGGAAGAGGGCAAGAGCCGCATCCGCGAGATTTTCACCGTCTCCGCCCCCATCGGCGGCCAGACGCTGCGCATTGACCGTCATGCCGGCGACCAGGTGGTGAAGGACAAGACGGTGCTGGCCGAAATCCGGCCCGCCGCGCCAGGCCTGCTCGATGCGCGCCTCAACCGCGTGGCGGAAGCCGCGGCGGCCTCCGCCGAAGCCGGGGTAGGACTAGCCCAGGCCGAGGTGCGGCAGGCCGAGGCCCGGCTCGCCTTCCTCAAGACCGAGCTTTCGCGTGCCGAGCGTCTGGCGGCCAAGGGCACGATTTCCGACAGCGCGCGGGACAAGGCGCGACTGGAGGCAGAAACGGCTGAAGCCGTACTGGAGAGCGCCCAGTCAGCGCTCGCCGTGCGCAAACGCGAACTGGAGCGCGCCGAGGCGGCGCTGATTGAGACCGGCACCGCCGAAGGACCCTGCTGCACCGAAATCAAGGCGCCCATAACCGGCCAGATCCTGCGGGTGCTGGCCGAGAGCGAACAGGTGGTGCAGGCCGGAACGCCCTTAATGGAGATCGGCGATCCCGCGGATCTCGAAATCACGGCTGACATCCTGTCGCGCGATGCCGTCGAGATCGTGCCGGGTGCCGCGGCGGAGATCGTGAACTGGGGTGGGGCGCCGCTCGCCGCCAGGGTGCGCCGCGTGGAGCCTTCCGCGGTGACCAAGGTCTCGGCACTCGGCATCGAGGAGCAGCGGGTGCCGGTCATCCTCGATCTCGCAAACCCGCATGAGGCCCGGCAGCTGGGCGATGGCTTCCGCGTGGTGGTGCGGATCGCCGTTTGGGAGGGCAAGGACAAGCTGGCCGCGCCCATTGCTGCGCTGTTCCGCCAGGGGAGCGCGTGGGCTGTCTACAAGGTAATGGACGGCAAGGCCGTATTGCAGATCATTTCACCGGGCCGGCGCAACGACGACGTCGTGGAGGTGACGGCAGGCCTCACCGCCGGGGACGTGGTGATCCTGCACCCCTCTGACCAGCTGGCGAATGGCGTGCGTGTCACGTCCCTGGCAGATTAGACAAAGGGCGGTTTGCGGCTGCCAGCCGCATTGGCTAGAGGTGATGGCCGACATGAGCGATCTAGAGCTGGCGGCGGGTTTTCCCGGCTTCACCGAAGCCGGCTGGATGAAACGGGTGGAGGCGGTGCTGAAGGGCGCCTCCTTCGACGAGAAGCTCATGCGGCACACCCCCGACGGCATCAGGCTGGCGCCCCTCTACGCGCAGCAGCAGGGCCCGCGTGCCGCGCGGCCCTTGCAGGCCCCATGGACAGTGTTCCAGCGGGTGGATCACCCCGATCCGGCGCGCGCCAATGCCCAGGCCCTCGATGATCTCGAAAATGGCGCCACCGGCCTGGTGCTGGTGACGCGTGAGTCAGCCACGGCGCGCGGGCTCGGCTGCGATGCCGCAAGTCTGGCGCGGGTGCTGGAGGGGGTTCACCTCCATGCGGTGTCGCTGAAACTCGAGGGCGATGCCGCAATGGCGCTCGCCGGGCTCATCGCCCGCCAGCCCATCGACCCCGAGCGGCTCTCCATCAGTTTCGCCTGCGACTCGCCCGATGATGCCGCGGAGCTGGCGCGCCTTGGCTATACCGGCCCCTATATGGAAGCGGACGGCCGCGGCTGGCACGAGCGGGGCGCGACCGACGCCCAGGAGCTTGGCGCCACGCTGGCGGCCGCGGTCGCCAGCATGCGGCGGCTCTCCGCCCTCAATGACGTGCATCTGGTGCGCGCCGTGGGCGTAACGCTCGCAGCAGCCCAGGACATGTTTGCCACGCTCGCCAAGTTCCGCGCCATGCGGCTGATGTGGCGCCGCGTGCTCGATGCCGCGGGCCTTCCGGATGCGCCGCTCAGGCTCCATGCCGAAACCTCCTGGCGGATGCTGGCGAAGCGCGATCCGCACACCAACATTCTGCGCGCCACCGCGGCGGTGTTCGGCGCCGGGCTGGGTGGGGCGGATTCGATCACCGTGCTGCCCTTCTCGCTGGCCCAGGGCCTGCCCAACGCCTTCGCACGGCGGGTGGCGCGCAACGTCCAGAACGTGCTGATCGCGGAAGCGAATCTGTGGCGGGTGGCAGACCCCGCATCCGGCGCCGGTTATATCGAAGCCTATACGCAAGGCCTGTGCGAGGCCGCCTGGACGGTGTTCCAGGCGGCGGAAGCGGGCGACTGGCCGGAGCCCAATCCATCCATGGGGCTGAACCTGCCGGTCATCGGCACCTCCGCCTATCCGCTGAAGCAGGAATACGCGCCGGAGACGGAGGCCGCGCCATGAGCCGCCTTCCGAACTTTTCATCGGTGCCATTCATGTCATCGTCCGTGGACGGACTTTCCGGCCATGACTGGGAAACTCCCGAGGGCATCAGCGTCAAGGGCGCCTATGGCCCGGAAGACATGGGCGGCATCGATTTTCTGGCGACCTGGCCCGGCCTGCCGCCATTCCTGCGCGGCCCCTACCCTACCATGTACACCACCCAGCCCTGGACCATCCGGCAATATGCCGGCTTCTCCACGGCGGAAGATTCCAACGCCTTCTACCGCCGCAACCTGGCGGCGGGCCAGATGGGGCTCTCCATCGCCTTCGACCTCGCCACCCACCGCGGCTATGACTCGGACCATCCGCGCGTGGCGGGCGATGTCGGCATGGCGGGTGTCGCCATCGATTCGATCTATGACATGCGCACGCTGTTCGACGGCATCCCGCTCGACAAGATGACCGTGTCGATGACCATGAACGGCGCGGTGCTGCCGGTGATGGCGCTCTACATCGTGGCGGGCGAGGAACAGGGCGTGCCGCCGGAAAAGCTGGCGGGCACCATACAGAATGATATTCTGAAGGAGTTCATGGTCCGCAACACCTTCATCTATCCGCCCAAGGCTTCGATGAAGATCGTTTCCGACATTTTCCGCTACACATCGGCGCATATGCCGAAGTTCAACTCGATCTCAATTTCCGGCTACCACATGCAGGAGGCGGGGGCGACCGCGGATCTGGAACTCGCCTACACGCTGGCTGACGGGCTTGAATATGTGCGCGCTGGGGTCGATGCGGGGCTGGCCATCGACCAGTTCGCGCCGCGGCTTTCCTTCTTCTGGGCGATCGGCATGAACTTCTTCATGGAAGTGGCCAAGATGCGCGCCGCCCGCATGATCTGGGCCAGGCTGATCAACGGCTTCGGCCCCCGGGACGAGCGCTCGCTGTCGCTCCGCACTCATTGCCAGACCTCGGGCTGGAGCCTTGCCGCGCAGGATGTGTTCAACAACGTCACCCGCACCTGCATCGAGGCCCTGGCGGCGACGCAAGGCGGCACGCAATCGCTGCACACCAATTCGCTCGACGAGGCGCTGGCGCTGCCCACCGATTTCTCGGCCCGCATCGCCCGCAACACGCAGCTGTTCCTGCAGCAGGAGGCGGGCACTTGCCGGGTCATCGACCCGTGGGGCGGCAGCTATTTCGTCGAGCGCCTCACCGCTGATCTCGCCGCCAGAGCCTGGGCGCATATCGAGGAAATCGAGGCGATGGGCGGCATGGCCAGGGCGATCGAAGCCGGCATCCCCAAGGCCCGCATCGAAGAAGCCGCCGCGCGCACCCAGGCCCGCATCGATTCCGGCGAACAGGCGGTGATCGGCATCAACAAATATCAGGTGGCGGGTGACGCGGCGATCGACATTCTCAAGGTCGACAACTCCATGGTGCGCGCCCGGCAGATCGACAAGCTGAAGCGCCTGAAGGCCGAAAGAAACCAGCCGGGAACCGAGGCGGCGCTCGCCAGCCTTGCGCGCGTGGCGCAAAGCGGCGAAGGCAATCTGCTGGCCGCCGCCGTCGATGCGGCGCGCGCCAAGGCCACGGTGGGCGAAATCTCATGGGCGCTGGAACAGGTGTTCAGCCGCCACACCCCGGCGATCCGCGCGGTCAAAGGCATTTACGCCGCAACGCCGCGGGACCAGCACAAGATCGAGCGGGTGAAGCACGCCGTGGCCGCCTTCTGCGAGGCCGATGGCCGGGCGCCGAAGCTGCTCGTCGCCAAGGTTGGCCAGGATGGCCATGACCGCGGCCAGAAAGTCATCGCCTCCGCCTTCAGCGACATGGGCTTCGAGGTGACCATCGGTCCGCTGTTCGCGACACCGGAAGAGGTGGCGAGCCAGGCCGCCGCGGCGGGCGTGCATGCGGTGGGCGTCTCGACCCTCACCGCGGGCCATCTCACATTGGTGCCGCTGCTCAAGGCCGCCCTCGATGCGGCCGGGCGCTCCGACATCATGATCGTGGTGGGCGGCGTCATTCCGCCGGAAGACGTGCAGACGCTGCTGGACATGGGAGCCGCCGCGGTGTTTCCGCCGGGAACCGTGATTCCCGATGCCGCGCTCGCCTTGCTGGACCGGCTGAACCTGGCGCTGGGCTATGCGCAGAAGGCGGCGGAGTAGGCCAGCGCCGCCCTAGACATCGACGCCGCGCAGTTCGCCCACCTGAAGCTTTCGCCAGTTGACGAGCTCATGGTGGCGGAAGCGTGAAATCGCGGCGCGTTCCTCCGGCGTCCACACGCCGAGCCCCGCCAGAACCGTGGCCATGCCAACTTCCGCGGCGCGGGCAGCGCCATCATCCACTTTCAGCGCGATGCCGAGCCCCGCATGCGGAATGCAGCCGCAATAGACGCCTTCAGCGCCGGTCTTGACGAAGACACGCGGCACCGCCTCCATGATCAGCGTGTCGAAATCGCCGGTTCCCGCCACCATGAACGGATGCGCGCGCACCGCCCGGATGATGCGCTGGGCGGCGGCGAAATCCGGCTTCGTGAAACGGGCGAAGCCAATCGCCAGGTTCCTGAGCGGAATGGCCCAGGTCGGCACCGAGCAGCCGTCCACACCCACCGGCTGGCCGTCAAGGTCGATGCCGCAGAGGCTACCCATGGCGCTGGCGATGAGCCGCTGCACCGGATGATCGGGGCGCGTATAGCCATGCGGGGCGGCGCCGAGCTGCCGCGCCAGGGCCAGCATGCCGGCATGCTTGCCGGAGCAATTGTTGTGGACGGCGGCACAGGCCTCGCCGCTTTTCACCAGCGCGAAGCGCGAGGCCTCATCGGCGGGCCAGTGAGCGCCGCATTCATAGAGCGCCTCGGCATTGCCGGCCTTCGCCAGCAGCGCGCGGGCCACCCGCAGATGCGCGGGCTCGCCATTGTGCGAGGCGCAGCACAGCGCGATCTCCTCATCCGTCAGGCCGAAACGCTCAGCGGCGCCGCTTTCGACGATCGGCAGGCACTGGAACGCCTTGACCGCCGAGCGCGGAAACATATCCGCCGCGATCGCGCCTTCCGCGGCCACGATATGCCCGCTCGCATCCGCCACCGCATAAGCGCCGCGGTGGCGGCTCTCGACGATGCCGCCACGGGTGACTTCGGCGATGACCGGATTCGTCATTGCGGCTTCTCCCTGTGCGGCGAGGCCGCGAGATACCAGATCATGGCCGCGATCTGAACGGCGAGGAAACAGCCCAGCGCCCAGCTGTAGCCCTCCGGGCTGTAGCCGGTGGCGGTGACCGGAAACAGGCCGATGATCAGCCCCACCAGATATTGCGCGGCGAAGGCGCAAACGAACATGGTGAAATTGATCGAGGCGTTGGCGCGGCCCGCCAGCTCCTTGCCGATATGCGCGGCAAACCACGGGAAGGCCAGCACCGCCACCTGGCCGAAAGCCGCCACCATCAGCCAGGCCGGAAACATCAGCCCGTCGAGCCGCAACACCAGGACGGCCTGGGCCACGAAATAAAGCAGGTTGAAACCGAGCATCACCTGCATCGGGCCGATGCCGCGCCGCCCCAGCCGGTCGGCGATCACACCCACCGACAGAATGCCCACCATGAAGGCAATCGCCATGAAGAGCAGATGGCGGGCCACCTCCTCGCGCGAAAAACCCATGACATCGCGCAGCCAGGGGCCGGCCCACAGCGTCTGGATGCCGATCTGCACGCCGGAGGTGAGGCCCAGCAGCGGCGCGATCCGCCAGAACAGCGGCGTCCTGAGGATCGCCAGCATCTGGGCGAACTGCGTCTTGAGCGGCGAGGGCGCGGTGACCGTATCCTGACGCGGCGCCGCCAGCAGGATGAACAGCGCGGCCAGCATGATGAGCCCCGCGAAGACGATGAACATATCGCGCCAGCCGATCAGGCTCACGAGATACTCCGTGGGCTCGGTCGCCACCACGACGCCGAGCGCTCCCACCGACATGATGGCGGTGTTGGCGAGCGAGCGCCGCTCCAGCGGCACCCAGGTGGCGGAGGACTTGTAGCTCGCCATCAGCCCCGCCGAGAAGCCGAGCCCGATCACCGCGCGCGCCGCGAACAGCCCCGCGAAATCCCCGGCGAAGGCAAAGCCGAGGCAGCCCAGCGCGGCGATGGTCAGCAACCCCGCCTGCACCTTGCGCGGGCCGTAACGGTCCAGCAGCACGCCGAGCGGCAGCTGGAACAGCGCGAAGGCGCCCAGATAGGCGGCGGTCAGCAGCCCCAGCTCGGCGGGCGACAGGCCGAGATCGCGCACCAGGTCCGGCGCCACCACGGCATTCACCGCCCGCAACAGGTAGGACATGAAATAACCGGCCGCGAAGGGCAGCAGGGCGGTGAGCAAAATGCGCGCGGGAGTCATGGCCGCAACAGTGTGTTCGCAATCCCCCCGTAAAGCAACATCAGCGAAAATAGGACTTGTGATTCGCGGGAATTCGCCTATGTGCACCATCTCAAAATTCCAGCCGGGATTGCCGCCGTGATCAGACGCGCCCTTGCCTTTCAGCACATGGATGACGAGCCTCCCGGCCTGTTCGGCCGCTTCCTCGCCGAGGCGGGGGCGGCGCTCGATGTGGTGATGCTGCACAGGGGTGAAGCGATACCGTCGCTCGCCCCTTATGATTTTCTGCTGGTCATGGGCGGGGCCATGGACGTGTGGGAGACCGGTGCCCACCCGTGGCTCACGCACGAAGTCGCGGCGATTCGCGAGTGGACGGTCAACCGCAACCGCCCGTTCATGGGCGTTTGCCTCGGCCTGCAGCTGCTCGCCAAGGCGCTGGGCGGCGCGGTAGGGCTGGCCCGCGCGCCGGAAGTGGGCTTCGGCAAGGTGGAGCTCAACGCGCTGGGGGCGAGCCACCCGATGATGCGCGGGCTTCCCGTCTCCTTCAAGATGATGCAGTGGCACCATGCCGAGGTGACCAGGCTGCCCGCCGGCGCGGAAGTGCTGGCCTCCTCACCGGTGAGCCAGGTGCAGATCATGTCGGTTGGCCGTGACATCCTCGCCACCCAGTTCCATGGCGAACTGACCCCGGCGCTGATCGCCCGCTGGGCGCATCTGCCGCAATATGTGACCTGGCTGGAAGAGGCGCTGGGACCCGGCGCCTATGAGCGGGTGCGCCTTCAGTCAAAGCCGCAGATGCCGAAGATCGAGCGCCTGAGCCGCGCCATGTTCCAGAACCTGACCGCCAGCCGCCGGACGCTCAGCAAAGCGGCGTGACGGGGTGGCGGCATTCCGTCAATCCGCCTTGCGCGCGAGCGCTGCCTCGTAGACCTGATTGCGATCACGCTTTCCGACGGCGATCACGATAACCAGCACGTCTCTGTCGCGTACTTCATACACGAGTCGATACCCGGCGCTGCGCAGTTTGATCTTATAGCGCTCTCTTGCGCCATGCAGCCGCGCCGACGGGACTTTCGGATTGTGAAGACGTTCGCCAAGCTTGGTCTTGAACTGCGCGCGGACTGTGTTGCCAAGCTTGCGCCACTCCTTCAGGGCCTCGTCCAGAAAGGCCAGCTCATAAATCATCCAGGGAGACCTTGTGGACGGTCTGACCCTCCCGCGCGTCGGCGATGGCGTTGAGCTCAATGTCCTCAAGCCGGTCCAGCATCGCCTCATAGGCCGCCGCCGGCACGCAATAGAAGGCAGGCTCGTTGCGGTTCAGGATCGCCACGGGCGATCCTTCTCCGGCGGCGACCGTGCCCATGGGATTCTTCTTGAGCTCCGATATGCTGGCCGTGGTTGTCGCAAAAATGCGGAATGCCATAATTCGCATCCTTTCAGATGCTTTTAATAGCACTTAAAACAGGTCTTTTCAAGCCTCTGAAATTCAGCCGGGGGCTTACCGCAGCCCGTCCTCGCCCTTGATTTCCGAGACCTTGAGGCCGCCGACGCGCGGCAGGGGCCGTCCGCCGGTGGTCACCGCGACGGCCACCATGATTTCATTGGCGCGCGGGGCGTCGGTGACGCGCACTTCCATGCCGTCAAAGTGGCTCCGCACGAAGGCCGCGTCCTTGTGGCCCAGCGGAATATCGAGAACCACGCCCATGCCGCCGCGCTTCTTGGAGGACGGAATCAGCGCCGCGCCCTTGCCCAGCACCTTGCGGAACGGCGCCCCCAGCCTGGGGTGCAGAATGGCGGCGGCATGTTCGAGTTCGCCGTTCTCGCCCACCGCGGCGGCCTTGCCATAGCTCTCGACCTTGTCGCCCGCGATGCCCAGCGCGGCAACGGCCCGCTCGGCCAGCAGGCCGCCAAGCTCTTCGCCAATCTCGATCAGCCCGGCAAGATCCTCCTGATAGGCTCCGGCAAAGGGATTGGCGATGACGGCAATCGCCGCCGCGCGGCGAATGGGCGGCGCCACCTCCCTGCCCTGCTCGCTCAGCGTTTCATCGACCACCGTCATGAGCTTGCGGATTTTCGCTTTCATCTCAGCCCGTCCTCTCCCTTGATGTCACTGGCGGCGAGCCCGCCGGCGCGGGCGTGAACGCGGGGGCCCGTGGTCATCACCAGCGCCACCACCATCTCATTGGCTTTCGGCGCATCCGGGATGCCAACCTCGATGGCGTCGAAATGGCTGCGCACATAGGAGGCGTTGACATGGGTCACCGGAATGTCGAGCCGGGTACCGGGTCCGCCCACCTTCTTGGTTGACGGCACGATGGCCTTGGCGCCGCCCAGCACGTCGCGCATCGCATAGCCGCCGGGCGCATGCCAGAGTGCGGCATGCTCAAGCTCGCCCGCCTCGCCAACGATCGCCCCCTTGCCATAGCCTTCGATCGATTTGGGGTCGCCGCCACGCGCCGCGAGAAGCTTCCGCGCCATGGCCAGCCCCAGGGGCTTGAGATCATCCATGAAGGGCTGAATGTCGGCATGATAGGCCCCGGCATATGGATTCTCGATCACCGCCAGCACCGCGCCGCGCCGCGGCGGAACCGCCGCGGCAGGCCCGCCCTCATGATGGATTTCCTCCACCGCGACGAGAAACTTCCTCACCTTGACGTCCGGCATCTATCCTCCCCACTGCCTGGCCCACCATGCGCGTGTCACCGGCCAGGTGCAGCGCCGCGGCGACGATATGGCCCGCGGCCGCCAGCCTCTCCGCGAAGGCTACACCCGCGGCGAGGGCGGCGGCAATTTCATTCGGCCGCAAGGGCCCCACGCTCCGGGTGACCAGCCTTGCGCCCAGATCATTGTCCGGCTGAATAGCGCGCGCCGGAACCCGGGTGACCGCCGGATGGCCCGGCAGGTCCACCGCATTGGCGATCAGCGTCGCCGCCGCATCCGCCACACTGGCGCGCGCCGCCAGCACCGTGACGGCATCGGCGATGCCCAGCGAGAATGACCGCCCGCGCCAGCCGCTGGTGGCGATGCCGCGCACCGGGTCCCCGGCGCGCAGTTGCGCCGTGGCGAACAGGCCCGGCTGATCCGGACGGCTGACCAGCCCGATGTCATAGCAATTGCCGGGCGCCAGATGCATGGCGATGTCGCCGCCATTGTTGACGAAGGCGCGGTTGAGCGGTGCGGCGTGGCACATGGCCGCCAGAACCTCCTCCGCCACGGCGCCCGCCACCGCCGCCATGGGGGTGATGAAGCCTTCCGCCGCGAAGGGCCGTGTCGCGGCCCACATCCGCCGCGCCACCGCGCCTTTTGGCTCAGCCTCCGTCTCCCGCCGCAACAGCGGCAGCTCGGCGCACAACTCATCGAGCACGCCGGCGAAACGCCGCTCCGCCGCGCGGTAAGCGCCGGCCACGTCATCCGCTTCGCCATCGGCGCTGATGATGAGATCAATCGGGCCATCATGAAGGTGCAGCCTGCGCCCATCGGCAAGCAGCGCAGCCTGCGCGCGGCTCATGCCTGTTGCAGGGCCCGGATGGCGGCCAGCACGCGCTCGGGCGTGGCCGGCGTGCGGGTCAGCCTTGCGCCGGTGGCGTGGTGGATGGCGTTCAGGATGGCGGGCGCGGTGGGGATCAGCGCCTGCTCGCCGATGCCTTTCGCGCCGAACGGCCCCACCGAGGACGCGCGTTCCACCAGGATCGACTGGACCGGCGGCACATCGCCGATCGTCGGGATCAGGTAGTCATGCAGGTTCTCGCCGCGGCCCGGCGTGAACTCCTCCATCAGCGCCATGCCGAGTCCCTGCGCCACACCGCCCTCGATCTGGCCCTCGACGAGCACCGGGTTGATGGCGCGGCCCACATCATGCGCCGCGACGATGCTCAGAACCTTGACGAGGCCGAGGCGTGTATCGACCTCGACCTGCGCCAGATGCGCGCCATAGCCATAGACCGCGTAGGGAACGCCCTGGCCATCCTTGTCGAGCGGCGCGGTGGGCGGATCGAATGTTTCCTCCGCGCACAGAACATATCCGTGCGCGCCGCGCGGCAGCTGGCCAAGGCGGACAGTGCGGACAACCCCGCCATCATCGACGCGGAGCATTGGGCCATCGAGGCCGAGGCGCGCGCCCTCGCCGGCATTGGCGAGGCGCAACAGCTGGCGGCGCAGCGCCTGGCCCGCCCGCTCGGCCGCCTTGCCAGTGACGAAGGTCTGGCGCGAGGCGGAGGTCTTGCCGCAATCGGGCGTCAGATCGGTATCCGGAGAAACAAGATCGATCAGCGCCAGCGGCAGGCCAACCGCATCGGCGGCAATCTGCGCGATCACCGTGTTGGAGCCCTGGCCAATGTCGACCGCGCCCTGATGAAGCGAAAGGCGGCCATCGGGCTTGACGCCAAAACGAATGGTTGAGGGATTGGGCAGCGAAGTGTTGCCGCAGCCATAGAACATGCCGGCCACGCCAACCCCGCGCTTGATGCGGTCACTCCCGGCATTGAAAATCCCGGCGCCCCAGCGCAGCGCCTGCCAGCTTGGCCGCAGCGCCAGCAGGCACTCGCGGATGCCGACGCCATCGCCCATCACCTGGCCGGTGACGGTGGGTGTCGTATCCCTAAGCGCGTTGCGGATGCGGAATTCCAGCGGATCGACCCCAAGCTTTTCGGCCAGCATGTCGAGCATCTGTTCCTGGGCGATCACCGTCTGCGGCACGCCGAAGCCACGGAAGGCGCCGGCCGGCACGCAATGGGTGAGCACGGCGCGGCTGCGGGCACGGTAGTTCCGCACCACATAGGGCCCGGACGCGTGGACCGGCACGCGATTGGCGACCGTCGGCCCCCAGGAGGCATAGGCGCCGGTGTTGAAATCGGCCTCGAAATCCATGGCGAGCAGATCGCCCTCGGCCGTCGCCGCCATGCGCGAGCGCATGATGGCGGGGTGGCGCTTGGTGGTCGACTGGATCGATTCAGGCCGCGAATAGACCATGGCCGCCGGCCGGCCGGTGAGCCAGGCGGCCAGCGCCACATAGGGCTGCACCGAGAGATCGAGCTTGGAACCGAAGCCACCGCCGCAGGCGGAAGGAATGATGCGGATGCTCTCGGGCGGCAGGCCCATGATCGCCGCTGTATCGTCGCGGTCCATATAGGGCGATTGCGTCGAGGCGGTGATCTCGATGCGGTCGCCAACCCGCCGCGCCCAGCCGGCCTCGGGCTCGATATAGGCGTGCTCGACAAAAGAGGTTTCGAACACGCCTTCCACCGTCACCGCCGCGGCGGCGAAGCCCTGCTCCACATCGCCGCGCGCCACATGGCCCTTGACCAGAACATTGCCGGGCCGGTTGGCGTGCAATTGCGGCGCATCGCTGTCGAGCGCCGCGGCTACGGTCAGCACATGCGGACGCTCCTCCCATGTGACTGGGAAGGCCGCGAGGTCCAGCGCTTCCACCGCCGCCCGCTCGCCCACCACGGCCGCCACCGCCTCGCCGCGGAAGCGCGCCTCATTTTCGGCGAACACCGGCTGATCGGCGAAAGGCGGAATAACGCCGAAAACATTGCGGCCCGGAATATCGCCAGCGGTCAGGATACGGAGGAGTCCGGGGTGGGCGGCCAGATAGGCGTCGAGATCGCCGAAGCGGAAGCCGGCGCGGTGGAAGGGCGAGCGCACCGCGCGCACCCACAGCGCATCACCGGGCACCGCGTCCGCGCCATAGCGCTCGGTTCCCATGACCTTGGGCACGCCATCCAGCCTGGCGATGCCAGCGCCCACCGCCCTCCCCTGCATGGGCGATGGCGCAGACGCGATGCGGCCCTTTGCGGCATCCTCCACCGCGTCAATGATCTTGGCATAGCCGGTGCAGCGGCAGAGAACGCCGCCCAGCGCATCGGCAATCGCCTCGCGGCCGGGGTTTGGTTCCCGCTCCAGAAGTGCCGCCGCCGCCATCAGCATGCCCGGCGTGCAGATGCCGCATTGCGCCGCGCCGCGGGCGAGAAACGCCTCCTGCAAGAGCCCGCCCCGCGGCGTTGCCCGCAGGCCCTCGACGCTGAGGATGCTGGCGCCCTCGGCCTGGCCCGCGGGCACCAGGCAGGCGCAGGCGAGCTCACCGTCAATCAGCACCGAGCAGGCGCCGCAGTCACCGGCATCGCAGCCGCTCTTGGTGCCGGTCTGCCCGCAATGACGGCGAAGCACCTCGCTCAGCCGCTGGCCGGGGTCTGCATCGCAGGACACGGCGGCATCGTTCAACCGAAAGGAAATCACGTCATTCAACCTTCCGCCGCGCGGTCCAGCGCTTCGCCGATCACCGCCAGCGCCGCCTCCAGGCGATAGGCCGCGCCGGCGCGCACATCGTCAATGGGCGAGAGCGGCGCCAGATGGCGCGGCGCCACCAGCGAAGATGGCTTCACGCCGGGACCGAGACCGCGCAAGTCCTGTTCCAGCTCCGGAAGCCGCTGCGCCACCGGCGAGGCGGCGCCCACCGCCACCGCAGCGCTCACGACCCGCCCCGCAGCATCCTTCTCGATCACCGCGGCGGCCATCAGGATGGAGATCACCAGATAGCGGCGCGCGCCCAGCTTGACGAAGGCAGAGCGGGCCCGTGCCGATGGTTTGGGCGCCACCACGGCACTGACGATCTCGCCCGGCCGCAACGCCGTTCGCCGGTAGCCGGTGATGAAGGTGGACAAGGGCAGCACCCGCCGGCCGGAGACCGACGCGAGTTCAACCGCAGCATCGAGCGTCAGCAATGGCGGCACGCCATCGGCGGCGGGCGAGGCGTTGCAGAGATTGCCGGCGATGCTGCCGCGATTCTGAATCTGGATCGACCCCACCTCGCGCGCCGCGGCCTTGAGACCGTCAAAGGCCGGCGGCAAATCCGCCCTGATGATGTCGGTCCATGTGGTGGCGGCGCCGAACCGGATGCAGCGGTCATCCGTCGAAATGCCCCGCAAGCCGCCGATCCCCGAGAGATCGACCAGCGGGCGCGTCAGGGGCTTGCCGGCATGGGCGGGAAACACATCGGTTCCGCCGCACACGGCCAGCGCGTCCGCCGCGGCCATGGCCTCAGCCGCCTCCTCGATGGTTCCTGGCCGCGCGTACATCTCTCTGCCTTTTCCCCCGGCGGATAGTGTCGCCCGCCGATACGGCTTGTCAAGGACAGGCCCCGGCTTGACGGGGCGGCGGCTTTCATGATGCAAGATCGGAGCGCCAGGGAGGATAGCCCGCATGACGATGCCCGATTTCGCCGCCGCAGCGGAACTCCTGTTGCGCAACTGGGAAGCGACAACCCGAATTGACGCGCTGCCCGGGACCATGCGGCCGATGAGCCGCGCGCAGGGCTATGAGGCGGCCGCCGCCGTGGCGGCGCGGAGCGGCAGTGAAGTGGCCGGCTGGAAGATCGCCGCCACCAGCGAAGCCGGGCAGAAGCACATCAATGTCGATGGGCCCTTGATCGGGCGGATACTCCGGAAACGGCTTCTGCCGCCCGGTGCGGCGGTGAGCCTCGGCGACAATATCATGCGCGTGGCGGAAGCCGAATTCGCCTTCAGCTTCACCACTGACCTGCCGCCGCGCGCGGCGCCCTACACGCAGGATGAGGCGATGGCCGCGGTGGGCGGGCTGCATCTTTCCATCGAGGTGCCGGACAGCCGCTACGCCGATTTCACCAGGGTGGGTGCCGCGCAACTCATCGCCGACACGGCCTGCGCCTGCTGGCTGGTGCTGGGACCGGCCGTTGACAGGCCATGGCGGCACATCGATCTCTCGTCACATAAGGTAAAGGGTTTCCGCAATGGCACGCTCGCCGCCGAAGGCGCCGGCAAGGCGGTGCTGGGCGATCCGCGCAAGGCGCTGACCTGGTTCGTCAACGAGGCGGCGGCCTATTGCGGCGGCGTCAAGGCCGGGCAGTTCGTCACGACAGGCACCTGCATCGTGCCCATGGCGATTTCACCAGGCGACGACGTGACGATCGATTATGGCGAACTCGGCGCCATCGCGTGCAGGATAACATGAGCGCCATGCGGCGGCTGTCGCCCATTCCGCTGACGCGCGATAACTTTCTCCCCTTCGGCGATGTCATCGACGGCGAAACGGCAAATCCCATCGTCATCAACCAGGGCTTTGCCCAGCGCTTCAACGATCTTGCCAGGATCGATGTCGAAGCCGGGGGCGGCGCCGTCAATGTGAGCCTGTTCCGCGGCCAGCCGCGGCCGCGGCCCATCGCCATCAGGCTCATGGAGCGGCACCCGCTGGGAAGCCAGCTGTTCATGCCGCTTCAGGACCGGCCGTGGCTGGTGCTGGTGGCGGCGGATGTCCATGACTTTGCCAGCTACCGCGCCTTCACCGCCACGGGGCGCCAGGGCGTGAACTATGCGCGCCATGTCTGGCATCATCCACTGCTGGTGTTCGACGCCGATAGCCGGTTTCTGGTGGTTGACCGCAAGGGGCCCGGCAACAATCTCGAGGAAGTCTGGTTCGCGCCGGCGTTCTTGTTCGATCTCACGCCGTAGCGCGGTGATGCACCTTGCGGCCCCTCACATAGGTGGCCCGGACCGCGCGGTCATCACCCAGCATCATGAGCGCAAACAATACATCCTCAAGCGCGTTCGAAAGCTCGTGCCGGCTCGCCAGCACCGGCGTGGCCTGAGGGTCCAGCACCACGAGATCGGCGAATTTGCCGGGCTCGATGGCGCCCGTCTCATGGCCAATGCCCAGGCGCCCGGCATTGCCTCTTGTGGCAAGCCGGAACAGCTCCGCGGCGCTGGGCTTATAGCCCGCCAGCATCTGCACCTTATAGGCCTCGCCCATGGTGGCGAGCATCGAATAGCTGGTGCCGCCGCCGATATCCGTCGCGATGCCCATACCCACCGGCCGGTCCGGCTTTCCGAGATGCGGCATGCGCATCAGGCCGGAGCCGAGAAAGGTGTTGGAGGTCGGGCAATGCACCACCGTGGAGCCAGACTCGGAGAGCCGCATGCATTCGCGCTCACTTAGGTGGATGCCATGCGCAAACAGGCTGCGCGGCCCCAGCAGCCCGAAACGGTCATAAACATCGGTGTAGTCCCTGGCCCACGGGAACAGCCGCCCGACCAGCGCGATCTCACCCGGGCTTTCGGACAGATGCGTCTGCATCAGCGCGCCCGGCAGCGCCGCCACGAGATCACCGGCGAGCCGCAGCTGCGCTTCCGATGAGGTCACGGCAAAGCGCGGCGTCACCGCATAGCGCAGGCGGTCCCTGCCATGCCAGGCGGTGTAGAGCTCCTCGGACTCCCGGGCGCCTGTCTCGGGGTCGTCCTGAACGGCGGGAATGGCGTTGCGGTCCATCATGGTCTTGCCGGTGATGAGCGCCATGCCACGCGCCTCAGCCGCCGCGAACAGCACCTCGGCGCAGACCTTGTGAACCGAGCAGAAGGCCAGCGCCGCGGTGGTGCCGTTCCGGAACAGCCGGTCGAGGAAGATGTCCGCCGCCTGCTGCGCGTAAGCCGCGTCGCCATAGCGGCTCTCTTCGGGAAAGGTGAAGCGGCTCAGCCAGTCGAGCAGGTCTTTGCCGGGAGCGGCCAGCATACGGTATTGCGGAAAGTGGATGTGAGCGTCGATGAAGCCCGGCATGACGATCATCTCGCCATGGTCTTCCGTCTCCGCCTGGTGGAATATGGGAGGCAGCGATGCGTGCGGGCCTGACCACAGGATGGCGCCGTCATCGCCAACCACCACCGCGCCCCGCGTTTCATGGGCGGGCGGGCCATCAGCCGGGAAGCTGAGGGTCTGCCCGCGGATCACCCGCGTCATGGCGCCACCCGGTCTTCCAGCCGGAAGCGGAAGATGCGGCAGATCTGCGCGAGCGCCGTTTCCAATTCGGCATCCGGGCTGTTGCCGATGCGGGCCTCGAAACTCTCAAGGATCATGTGTTTGGTGGCGCCCTTCACCGCGAAGATGAACGGAAAGCCGAAGCGCTCCCGGTAGGCCGTGTTGAGAGCGGTGAAGCGGGCGAATTCCTCCGGCGTCAGGCTCGTGAGGCCCGCGCCCGCCTGCTCCATCGCCGAATCGGCGGTGAGCTTCGCCCGGTTGGCGAGGTCCGGATGGGCGCGGATCAGCGCCAGCTGGGCATCCCGGTTGGCGGCGCGCAGGGCTTTTTCGAAATGACGGATCATGTCTGTCCGCGCGGCGAAGGGACGGAAGGCCGCGGCCTCGCGCGCCACCCAGGGCGAATGCTCGGCGATGTCGCCGAAGGCCTCGAGAAAAGCGGAAGGGCTCATGGCGTTCACATCGTCGAGGCTGATCATTGCATGGCGATCCACTTGCCGAGCTTGGCGCGTTCCTCATCCGTCATGCCGGTGCGGTTGCCGGGCGGCATGGCCTTGTTGCGCACCGCCTGCACGTCGATCTGCGCGGCGTAGCGCTTCAATGCGGCGAGCGTTTCAAGCTGAACCCCTTTGGGCGCGGCCTTGATGGTGGCGTCGGAAGGCTTGGCCGCATGGCAGGAGGCGCAGCGGGTCTGGACGATGGCCAGCGCCTGTTGGTCAGACACATCGCCGTCAAACAGCAGGCGTTTGGCGGGCTCCGTCATGATCAGCGCCAGACCAAGCGCCGCGGCGATGAGCGGCAGCGTCCAGGAAATCTCCGCCTGCCGGTCTCCCACTTCGGTGCGCACCAGATAATGGCGCAAGAGACCGCCGCCCAGAATGATCAGCCCGGCCAGCGCCCAGGCGTGCGGGTGATCGGTCAGCATCGGGAAATGGTTGCTAATCATCATCGCCAGCACCGGCAGCGTCAGATAGGTGTTGTGGAGCGAACGCTGCTTGCCGGTGGCGCCCAGCGCCGGATCGGGCTTTTCGCCTTTCAGCAGCGCGGCGGCGATCTTGCGCTGGTTGGGAATGATCACCATGAATACATTGGCGGCCATCAGCGTGCCGATCAGCGCGCCGATGTGGATGAAGGCGCCGCGGCCCGAGAACACCGCGGTATAGAACCAGGAGAAGGCCAGCAGCATCGCGAACAGGCAGGCCGCCAACAGCCCGCTGCGCCGCCCCAGCGGAGACCGGCACAGCGCCGTGTAGAACAGCCATCCCGCCACCAGGCTGGCGGCCGACAATCCGATCGCCTGCCACGGCGTCAAAGGCAGCACGGCGGGGGCGATCAGATAGGTTTCCGCCTGCAGATAATAGAGCACCACCAGCAGCAGAAAACCCGTAACCCAGGTGAGATAGGCCTCCCATTTGAACCAGATCAGATGCCGCGGCAGCGTCTCCGGCGCGGTGAGATATCTCCGCACATGATAGAAGCCGCCGCCATGCACCTCCCAGGCCTCGCCCGCCACGCCCGGCGGCAGGCCCGGCTGCTTCCGCAGCGAGAAATCCAGCGCGATGAAATAGAACGACGTGCCGATCCAGGCGATGCCGGCGATCATGTGGCCCCAGCGCAGCAGCAGATTGGCCCAGTCGAGCGAGACGAGCGGCGCGCCGGAGAGCCACCAGGCAAGTCCCAGCGCCCCGAAGATGATGGGCAGCGTCCAGGCAATGCCGGACAGCGGATCGCCCACCTCATGGCGCACCAGGAAATGCCGGAGGGCCGCGCCGCCCACGAAGATCAGCCCCACCAGCAGCCAGGCGTTGGGCGCGTCGGTGATCATCGCGAAGTGATTGCTGATCATCATCAGCAGCACGGGCAGCGTGAGATAGGTATTGTGCAGCGAGCGCTGCTTGCCCATTGCACCAAGAGCCGGATCAGGCGTTTCGCCGCGCATCAGCGCCGCGGCGATCCTGCGCTGGTTGGGAATGATCACCATGAACACATTGGCCGCCATCATGGTGCCGGCGATAACGCCAACATGAATAAAGGCGCCGCGGCCTGAAAACACGTGGGTAAAGAGATAGGCGGCCGCCAGGATCAGCAGGAAAACCGAACCCGCCAGCGCGCCGTTGTGCCGCCCGACGGCTGAGCGGCACAGCCCGTCATAGATCAGCCATCCGGCAACGATCGACACAAGCGAGATCAGGATCGCGGCCCAGGGCGCAATGTTCAGCACCGCCGGATCGATGAGGTTGGCGCTGGCATCGAGATAATAGACCACCGCCAGCAGCAGGAAGCCGCTGACCCATGTCAGATAGGCTTCCCATTTGAACCAGGTGAGATGTTCGGGAAGGCTGGCCGGGGCGGAGAGATATTTCTGCACATGATAGAAGCCGCCGCCATGCACCTCCCAGGCCTCGCCACGCACACCGGCCGGCAGGCCTTCGCGGCCGCGCAGGGAAAAATCCAGGGCAACGAAATAGAACGACGTGCCGATCCAGGCGATGCCGGCGATCATGTGTCCCCAGCGGATCAGAAAGTTCAGCCAGTCGGCGATGAACGGATCGGGCATGGTCCTCTCATGACTGCGCCTGCCGGGGATCGCTCCCGCGGCAGGCGCTGTTGTGGCGCACCGCGCTTACTGCGGCAGCTTGTCGTCAATGCCCTTGATGTACCAGTTCATGCCCAGAATGTCGCCATCGGGCAGCGGCTTGCCAGCCTCGCCCACCACCGTGCCGTCCTGCTTGGTGATCGGCCCGGTGAACGGGTGCAGCTTGCCGGTCTTGATGGCTTCCGCCGTTTCGGCGGCCATCTTGGCCACGTCGTCCGGCAGGTTGGTGAAGGGCGCGAGGCCCACCGTGCCTTCGGCCATGCCATCCCAGGAGGATTGCGACTTCCAGGTGCCGTTGATCACGTCGCCCACGCGGCGCACGTAATAGGGGGCCCAGTTGTCGACGATGGCGGTGAGCTGCGCCTTGGGCGCGAACTTGATCATGTCGGAGGCCTGGCCGAAGCCCGAGGCGCCGGCTTTCTCGGCTTCCTGAAGCGGCGCCGCCGAGTCGGTATGCTGGGACAGCATGTCCGCGCCCTGGCTCAGCAGAACCTTGGCGGCATCGGCTTCCTTGCCCGGATCGAACCAGGTGTTGGCCCACACGATCTTCACCTTGAAGTCCGGGTTCACCGACTGCGCACCGAGCATGAAGGCGTTGATGCCGGCGATCACTTCCGGAATCGGGAAGGACGCGATGTAGCCGGCCGTGCCGGTCTTGGACATCTTCGCCGCGATCTGGCCGATCACATAACGGCCCTCATGGAACTTGGCGTTATAGGTCGTCACATTGTCGGCGGTCTTGTAGCCGGTGGCGTGCTCGAACTTCACATCGGGGAATTTCTTCGCCACCTTCAGCGTCGGCTCCATGAAGCCGAAGGAGGTGGTGAAGATGATGTTGCAGCCATCGCGCGCCAGCCGCTCGATGGCGCGCTCCGAGTCGGCTTCCGCCACGCTGGCGAGATAGGCGGTTTCCACCTTGTCGCCATAGGCGGCTTCCAACGCGAGCAGGCCCTGGTGATGCTGGAAGGTCCAGCCGAAGTCCTCGATCGGGCCGACATAGACCCAGCAGGCCTTGGTCTTGGCTTCCGCCGCGGTCATGGCGGCCGCAAGGCCGAACACGGCGGCAGCGGCCGACAAAAGCAGTTTCTTCATGTTTGACGTCTCCTTTTTCACATTTCTCAACGGTCAGGCACAAACGGCTGGCCCAGCGAGGCCGGCGTGTTCTTTCTCATCATCATCCGGTTGCCGGAGATGATCACGAGAACCACGATGGTGACGATATAAGGCAGCGAAGACAAGAACTGCGACGGGATTCCCCAAGCTTTTGTTTGGACCAGGAAGGCCAGGATCGAAATCGTGCCGAAAAGATAGGCACCGAGCAGCGTCCGCCAGGGCAGCCAGGAGGCGAAAACGACCAGCGCAAGCGCGATCCAGCCCCGGCCCGAGGTCATGTTCTCGATCCACTGCGGGGTGTAGACCAGCGACAGATAGCCCCCGCCGAGCCCGGCGCAGGCGCCCCCGAACAGCACGCAGAGATAGCGGACGGCGATCACATTGTAGCCCAGCGCATGGGCCGAGGCGTGGCTGTCGCCCACCGCCCGGATGATCAATCCCGCCCTGGTGCGGAACAGCACGAAAGATACCGCGCCGGTGAGCGCCACCGCCAGGGGAATGAGCGGGTCGATCCCCGCGAAGCTTGGCAGCTTGACGCCAGGCTGGCCGACGAAGGCCTCGCCGATCTGGCCGGAAAGACCTAAGCCAAGAAGCGTCAGAGCGAGGCCCGTCGCCACCTGGTTGGAGACCAGCGTCAGCGTCAGGAAGGCGAACAGCAGCGACATCGCCATGCCCGCCGCTATGGCGGCCAGCACGCCGAGCCACGGCGAGCCGGTCCACAGCGCCGCGCCGAAGCCCATCACCGCGCCCATGATCATCATGCCTTCGACGCCGAGGTTGAGCACGCCGGAACGTTCGACCACAAGCTCGCCGATGGCCGCGAACAGCAGCGGCGTGGCGGCCGTCAGGATGATGAAGATGACGCCCGGATCCATGGCTCTACCCCGCCGTCCGCACCGCCGCCTGGCGGGAGGTTTCCATGCGCACGCGATAGAGGATCAGCGTATCGCAGGCG
The DNA here is from genome assembly GCF_046093005.1 of Aestuariivirga sp. Lineage (GTDB taxonomy): Bacteria > Pseudomonadota > Alphaproteobacteria > Rhizobiales > Aestuariivirgaceae > Aestuariivirga. Next base: position 16,087 of record NZ_JBJTER010000104.1, on the reverse strand, counting down.
AGCAGGAGGAACAGCAGAATGCCCTGGAACACCTTGGCGATCTTGTCGGAAACGCCGAGCACCACCTGCACGTTTTCGCCGCCGATGAAACTCAGCGCCAGCAGCAGGCCCGCCACGATGACGCCAAGCGGGTTCAGCCGGCCGAGGAACGCGACGATGATGGCGACGAAACCATAGTTCGGCGCATAGGGCGTCTGAAGCTGGCCGGAAAGCCCCATCACGTCGCAGGCCCCGGCGAGGCCCGCGAGCGCGCCGGTGAGCAGGAAACAGAAGATCACCGCCCGCGAGCCGGAGAAACCGGCGAAGCGCCCGGCCCGCGGCGCGGCGCCCAGCACCTTGATTTCGAAGCCCTTCAGCATGCGCGACATCATGAAGAACAGGGCCACGGCGGCAATCAGCGCGAACAGCGCGCCCAGATGCACCTCGCCCCACCGCGGCAGCAATTGCCAGCCGTCGAAATTCACCGTCTTGGGAAAATTGAACCCCTGCGGGTCGCGCCAGGGCCCGCGCACCAGCCAGTCGAAGATGTATTGCGCCACATAGACCAGCATCAGCGAAGTGAGAATCTCATTGGCGTTGAATCGGATTTTCAGGACCGCGGGAATTGCCGCCCACGCCATGCCGCCGATTATGCCGAGAGCCAGCATCACCACCATCACCCCGGGCGATTGCCAGCCGGTAAAGAACACCGGGATCATGCCGGCCAGCAATGCGCCGGTCACGAACTGCCCCTCGGCGCCGATGTTCCAGACATTGGCCGCATAGCTCACCGCCAGCCCGGCGCCGATCAGCACCAGGGGCGCCGCCTTGACGATCAGCTGCTCGCGCGCCCAGTCCTGGGTGAGTGGCTCGATGAAATAGATGTAAAGCGCCTCGAACGGGTCAAGGCCGCGCAAGGCGAAGATGATGCCGCCGGCGATCACCGTGAGGCAAAGCGCGATGACCGGCGAGAGCACCGCCATGCTGGCCGAACGCTCGGCCCGTTTTTCAAGCACCAGCCGCATGGGCGTGCTCCTTGGCTTCATGCGCGCCGGCCATGAGGAGGCCGATCTTCCCGGCGGTCAAATCGCCCGCCGCATAGGCCTCCGAGAGTTCGCCGCGCGAGATCACCGCGATGCGGTCGGCGATTTCGAAGATCTCGTCGAGGTCCTGGCTGATCACCAGCACGGCGGAGCCCTGACGCGCCAGATCGACGATGGCCTGGCGGATGGTGGCCGAGGCGCCGGCATCCACGCCCCAGGTCGGCTGGTTCACCACCAGAAGGCCGGGCTTCCTGTCCAGTTCGCGGCCGACCACGAATTTCTGCAGGTTGCCGCCCGACAGCGCGCGCGCCTCGGGGTCGGACTTCGCCTTGCGCACATCGAAGGTCTGGCAGACGCGCGCGCTGATTTCCTCCGCCGCGGCGCGGCTCACCAGGCCCGACCGCACCAGCGCGGCGTCGGTGGCATGACGGGTCAGCACCACGTTCTGCGACAGCGTGAAGCCCGGCACCGCGCCATGGCCGAGGCGCTCCTCCGGCACGAAGGCGGCGCCCGCCGCGCGCCGCGCGTTGACGCCCTGTCGGCCCATCGGCCTGCCGTCGATCGCCAGCATGGCGGCCGACTGGAGCAGGCGCTCGCCCGACACCGCATCGAAAAGCTCGGCCTGGCCGTTGCCGGCCACCCCGGCGATGGCCACCACCTCGCCGGCCCGCACCGTGAGCGAGATGTTCTTCAGTTCAACCGCGAACGGCCCGTCGGCGGCGAGGCGGAGCCTGTCGAGCGTCATGCGCGGGGGGCCGGCCATGTCCTGGTCAGCGGCCTTCACGACGTGAATGTCGCCGCCCACCATCAGCCGCGCCAGGCTCGCCGCCGTCTCCCGCATGGGATCGACATTGGCAACCACCTTGCCATGGCGCAGGATGGTGGCGTTGTGGCAGAGCCGCTTCACCTCTTCGAGGCGGTGGCTGATGTAGATCACCGCGCAGCCCTCGGACGCCAGGCGCTGCAGGGTGACGAACAGCTGGTTGGCTTCCTGCGGGGTCAGCACCGCGGTCGGCTCGTCCATGATCAGGAGCTTCGGCGCCTGCAGCAGGCAGCGCACGATTTCGATGCGCTGGCGCTCACCGACCGAGAGATCGGCCACCACCGCCGCGGGCGACAGCGGCAGGCCATAGTCGCGCGACACCCGGGTGATGCGCTCCGACAGGGCTTTCATGTCGAAGGCGCCGGGCATGGCCAGCGCGATGTTCTCCGCCACGCTCAGCGCCTCGAACAGCGAAAAATGCTGGAACACCATGCCGATCCCCAGCCTGCGGGCCGCCGCCGGGTTGGGCACGCTCACCGGTTTGCCCATCCAGCGGAACTCGCCGGAACTGGGCTGCAGCGCGCCGTAGATCATCTTGACGAGGGTCGATTTGCCCGCTCCGTTCTCGCCGAGAAAGGCGTGAATTTCGCCGGGTTTCACCCTCAGAGTCACATGGTCATTGGCCTTCAGCGTGCCGAAGACCTTGGTGACATCAAGCGCCTCGAGGAGATAATCCATGCCCCTAGCCAGCTTCCCTTTCGCGCAGCATGCCTTGGCTGGCCGGGGCTGACAATGCCTCGTCACGCGAAACGATCTGCGCGGCCACGGCAAGCGCCACGGCGGCGGGAAGTTTCGAGCCGATGCCGCCGATGCCGATGGGGCAGATCATGGCGCTGATCCGCGCCGCGGCGACGCCCGCCGCCCGCAACCGCTTCTCGAAGCGCGCCCGCTTGGTGGCGCTGCCGATGACGCCCACCTCGGCAATGGCCGGGTTCTGCAGCGCCGCGGCGGCAAGGCTCAGGTCCAGGGCGTGGGAATGGCTCATGATGACTGCGAACGCGCCCGCCGGCGCGCCCGCCACCACATCGAGCGGAGCGCCGGTCACCGCCGTCACGTTCTGCGGCATGGCGCCGGGGAAGCTCTCGGGCCGCGGGTCGGCCCAGGTCACGTCGAAGGGAAAAGGGGCAAGCGCCAGAATGAGCGCGCGCCCCACATGCCCGGCCCCGAACACCAGCACGGGCCGCCGCCGCTCGCCGAAGCGCTCAACACCGTCGAAGCCCGGCAGGCGCCCCGCAACCGTGTACGGCCCTTCGGCCTCGCGCGCCGCCTGCGCTTCAACCTCCGCGAGGCATGCCGCATCGAAGCTTTCAACCGCCAGCGTCACCCGCCCGCCGCAGCATTGGCCCAGATCGGGGCCCAGCGACTGGGCGAAGATCTTCACCTGGCGCGGCTTGCCGAGAAGGCCCTGCGCCATGGCCAGCGCCTTCCATTCCAGCGCGCCGCCGCCGATGGTGCCGTGAAAGCCGTGGCGGCCAACCACCATGCGGGCGCCCTCCTCGCGTGGCGCGGAGCCCGCGGTGCGGATCACGCTCACCAGCGCGCAGGCGCCCTCGGCGGCCAGCATCCGGGCGATGAGAGACCACGTCTTCATGCCGTCATGCCCTTGACCGCCATCAGAATGGCCTCCGGCGTGGCCGGCGCGTCGAGTTGCGGAATCCGTCCGGGCCTGAGGCCGGCAATCGCGTCGAACACCGCCGTCCACACCGAAACGCCCAGCATCAGCGGCGGCTCGCCCACCGCCTTTGACCGGTAGATGGTGTCCTCCTTGTTGCCGCGCGATTCAAACAGCCTGACGCGGAAATCGGCCGGCACGTCGGAGGCGCAGGGAATCTTGTAGGTCGATGGCGCGTGGGTGCGCAGCCGGCCCTGCTGGTCGAAGACGAGCTCCTCGGTGGTGAGCCAGCCCATGCCCTGCACGAAGCCGCCTTCCACCTGGCCAATATCGAGGGCAGGGTTCAGCGAGCGGCCCACGTCATGGATGATATCGGCGCGGTCGACCCGCATTTCGCCGGTCAGCGTGTCGATGGTCACTTCCGAGCAGGCCGCGCCATAGGCGAAATAGAAGAACGGGCGGCCCTTCGCCCTGGCCCGGTCCCAGGCGATCTTCGGCGTGGCGTAGAAACCGGTGGACGAGAGCGGGATGCGCGCCATATGCGCCTGCCGCGCCAGTTCGCCGAAGGCCATGCTGCGGTTGCCGATCAGCACCTGGCCATCTTCAAAACGTATGCGGCTCTTCGCGGCTTTCCAGCGCCTGGCGGCGAAATCGGCAAGCCGGTTGCGGATCGCCGCCGCCGCCTGGCGGGCCGCCATGCCGTTGAGATCGGCGCCAGAGGAGGCCGCCGTGGCGGAGGTGTTCGGCACCTTGCCGGTGGTGGTGGCGGTGATGCGCACCGCGGAGGCATCGATGCCGAATTCCTCGGCCACCACCTGCGCCACCTTGGTATAAAGCCCCTGCCCCATTTCAGTGCCGCCGTGATTGAGATGCACCGAGCCATCGGTATAGACATGCACCAGCGCGCCCGCCTGGTTGAGGTGGGTGAGCGTGAAGGAGATGCCGAACTTGACGGGGGTCAGCGAGATCCCCTTTTTCAGTATCTGGTTTCGCGCGTTGAAGGCGGCGATGCCGCGGCGGCGCGCGCGATAATCGGAACTTTTCTCCAGCTCCGCGATGATGGCGGGCGCGATGTTGTCCTCAACCTTCATGCCATAGGGCGTCACGCCGCGCTTGTCCGTATACAGATTTATTTTCCGGACATCGAGCGGGTCCTGGCCGGTGAGGATGGCGACCGCCTCCATCATGCGCTCGGCGAAGAGCACGCCCTGCGGGCCGCCGAAGCCGCGGAAGGCGGTGTTGGACACGGTATGCGTGCGCAGCCGGCGCGTGGCGATGCGGGCGGCGGGGTAGAAATAGGCATTATCGGCGTGGAACATGGCGCGGTCGCAGATCGCATTGCTCAGGTCCGCCGAAAACCCGCAGCGCGCCAGCAGGTCCACCGAAACGCCGAGCAAGCGGCCGCGCCTGTCGAAGCCCGCTTCGTAGTCGACACGGAAATCATGGCGCTTGCCGGTCATGATCATGTCGTCGTCGCGGTCGAGGCGGCACTTGGCGGGCCTCCCCGTCACCTGCGCGGCGAGCGCCGCGAGGCAGGCCCATTGCGAGGCCTGGCTCTCCTTGCCGCCGAAGCCGCCGCCCATGCGCCGGCACTCGGTGGTCACCATCGCCGCCGGCAGATGCAGCATGTGGGCGATGAGTGCTGCACCTCGGACGGGTGCTGTGTGGAGCAATGCACGGTCATCGCGCCATGCTCTTCCGGAATGGCGAGGCTCACCTGGCCTTCGAGATAGAAATGCTCCTGCCCGCCGATGCGGAAACTTTCGGACAGGCGATGGGGCGCCGACGCGATGGCTTTCCCCGCGTCGCGGCGGATGAAGGCATAGGGCGCCCCCACATCGGCCGTTTTCAGGGCCAGCGCGTCCTCCACCGTCACGGCGGGCTTCTCGGCCGCAATCGCGATCGTCGCCAGCCGCGCGGCGCGGCGGGCCTGGTCACGGCTTTCGGCCACCACCGCGAAAATCACCTGGCCATGGAACATGATGGCGCCATCGGCGAGGATCGGGTCGCCGCCCACCGACGGGCTGCAATCATTGACGCCGGGAATATCCCGGGCGGTGAGCACCGCAATCACACCCGGCGCCGCCCGCACCGGCGCAAGATCAAGCGCGGTGATGGCCCCCACCGCGCCCTCGCGCGCGAAGCCCGGGTAGACATGCACCAGCCCTTCAGGCTCGCGGATGTCGTCAACATAGAGGGCTGAGCCCCGCACATGCAGCGCGGCGCTGTCATGGGCCAGCGCCTTGCCGACGGTGCGCGTCGCCATGTTGCGGCGGTCCGCTGCCATCACGCCACCGCCTCGCGTTCGCCGGTCACCCGGGTGGCGGCATTGCCCGCAATTTCCATGAGCGCCTTGCGCAGCAGCCCCCGCGCCACTTCCATCCGGTAGGATGCGGACGCCCGCATGTCTGAGATCGGCTGAAAGTCACCGGCCAGCGCCGTGAGCGCCGGCTGCCAGCTGGCCGCGTCGGCGAGCGATGCGCCGCGCAGCGCGGTTTCGGCCGCCAGTGCGCGTTTGGGCGTCGCCGCCATGCCGCCAAACGCGATCCGCGCCGCCGCAACTTTCCGCCCGTCGAGCGTGAGGCTGAAGGCCGCCATCACGGCGGAAATATCCTGGTCGAAGCGCTTGGAAACCTTATAGGCGCGGAAGGCCGCGTTTGGCTTGCGCTTCGGCACGTCGATCCGCCACACGAGTTCGCCAGGCTTACGGTCCTGCTTGCCATAGGCGATGAAGAAATCCTCGAGCGGCAGGGTGCGCTCGGTGCTGCCGTGGCGAAGGGTTAGAGTGGCGCCGAGCGCAATCAGCATCGGCGGCATGTCGCCGATGGGCGAGCCATTGGCGATGTTGCCGCCGACCGTGCCCGAAGCCCTGACCTGCGCCGATCCGAGCCGGCGCATCACCTCGCCGATGTCGGCGTCGATCCTGGCCAGCGCCGGCGCCGCCCCGGCATAGGTGGCGGCGGCGCCGATCGAAACATGGCCGCGCTTCTCCACAACCTCATGCAGCGCCTTGACCCCGCCGGTGAGAATGATCCTGGGAAGCTGGCGCAGCTGCTTGGTGATCCACAGCCCCACATCGGTGGCGCCCGACACGATGGTGGCGTCCGGGTATTCGGCCGCGAGCCTGGCCAGCGTGGCGGCACGCGCCGGCCGCGCGATGAAGCGCTCCGGCGTGCCCACGAACACATCCTTGCCATCGTCGAGTCCGGCAAGCTTCAGCGCCGTGGCGGCGGCCTCCCTGGCCCAGCGGTCGGCGGCGGAGCCCGTGCAACTGGCGCGGGCCGCATCGATGATCGGCCGGTAGCCGGTGCAGCGGCAGAGATTGCCGGCGAGATGGGTGACAATCTCCTGGCGGGTGGGGGCTCGCCCCTCATGATGCAGCGTGAACAGCGACATGATGAAGCCCGGCGTGCAGAAGCCGCACTGCGAGCCGTGGCTCTCCGCCATCGCCTGCTGCACCGGGTGCAGCTCGCCGTCCGTGGACAGATCATCGACGCTCACCAGCTCCTTGCCGTCGAGCTGGCCCACAAGCAGGATGCAGGCATTGACCGGCTCATAAACCAGCCTGCCGCCGCGCAGGCTGCCCAGCGCCACGGTGCAGGCGCCGCAATCGCCCTCGTTGCAGCCTTCCTTGGTGCCGCGCGCCCGCTCCTCGAGGCGCAGGTAATCGAGAACCGTGCGCATCGGCGGCACATCGCCGAGTTCGACGATGGCGCCGCGGCGCAGAAAGCGGATGGTGTTGCGGGCCGTCATGCCGGGTCAGCTTCCGCGATAGGTCGAATAGCCATAGGGCGAAAGCAGCAGCGGCACGTGATAATGCCCGGCCGGGTCGGCGATTCCGAAGGCGATGGGAATGACATCCAGAAACGCCGGGTCCGGCAGGCGCAGGCCACAGTCGCGCAGATAGTCACCCGCATGGAACCGCAACTCATAGCGCCCCGCCGCCAGGCCGGGGCCTTCCAAAATGGGCCCGTCGGCCCGGCCATCGGCATTGGTGCGCAGGGTTTTCAGCGGCGCGGCCTCGCCCTGCCGAAACAGTTCGATCTTCAATCCGGCGGCGGGCTTTCCCGCGGCGGTATCAAGCACATGTGTCGTTAACCGGCCCATCGCTTCCGGATGCCCTCCACGCAATTGAACCGGAAGGCTAACACGGCCCCGCCAATCCCAAAAGCGGATTAAAGCGCGCCGCCATCCGCCGGCGGGCCGGGCGGCCCGCTCAGCCGAACTTCTTTTCGCCTGCGATCCAGGTTTCGCTCACCTTGATGGCTTCGATTTTCGCGGGATCGGCCGTGAACGGATCATCTTCCAGAATGGTGAAATCCGCCTCCTTGCCCGCTTCAAGCGAGCCAAGCCGGTCAGCGAGGCCCAGCTGCCGGGCGGCGTCGATGGTGATTGCCTCGAGCGCCCGTTCGACGCTGACCGCCTGACTGGCGCCGATCACCGAGCCGTCGATCTCGCAGCGCCGCGTCACCGCCGCCTGCACCAGCCGCAGCGGGCCCAGCGGCGAACAGGGCGAGTCCGTGTGCAGCGTGAAGCGCACGCCCGCCTTCACGCAGGCGCCCGCCGGGTCCATGAAACCGGCGCGCTCCGGGCCGAACAGCTGGTCGCGGTAGGCCGCGCCATAAAGTCCGACATGGTTCATGAGGAAGCTCGGCTCGACATTGAGTGCCTTCATGCGGTCGATCTGGTCCTGGCGGGCCATGGTCGCATGCTCGATGCGGTTTATGCCGAATTCGGCTGACGCGCCATAGGCGGCCTCGATCGCATCGAGCGACAGATCGATGGCGCGGTCGCCGTTGCAATGGATCAGCACAGGGAGCCCGGCGGCCTTCACATCGGCCACCATGTTGTTCATTTCGGCGGCGCTGAAGTTCGGCTGGCCGGCCGATGTGTCGTTGAGATAGGGCTTGGTCTGGGCGCCGGTGCGCGTCTGGTTGGAGCCGTCGCCGATGATCTTGACGCCATAGAGCATGAACAGCGTGCCGGGGAGTTGCGCGGCGCGCGCGCCAGGCCCCAGGCCGCGGTAGGCTTCGAAGCCTTTCATGTCTTCATACATCAGGCTGGCGCTGGTGCGCACCGGCGCCTGCGCCGCGATCTTGCTGAACGCTTCAATCCATTCCGAGCGCAGCGTGCCTGGTTCATGCACCAGCGTGTTGCCAACAGCGGCCACCGAATTCAGGAACTTGCCGATGGCCGACGCAGCGAGCTGCGGCGTGATCTTCGGCAGGCCCGCCGAGACCACTTTCAGCATGGCGCTCTCTTCATAGACGAGGCCGTTGAGCCTGCCGTCCGGGCCACGGCCGAAATGGCCCCCGCCCGGCAACGGGCCGATGTCCTCCGGGATCTTCGCCAGCTGCAGCGCCAGGCTGTTGACGGCGGCGTCATGGGCGTTGGTATACCACACGAAGATCGGCTTGGTGGCCGAGATCGCGTCCAGCTCGTCGCGCGAGAGATCGCCGCCCTGCAGGAGATTGTCGAAGTTCGACGCCAGCACCCACTGGCCCTCCGGCGTATTGGCGGCAAGCTGGCGCAGATTGGCGATGAGGTCGGCGCGGGTCTTGTTCTTCAGATAGCCGACATCGGTGAGAAGCTCGAGATAAAGCGAGGACAGCGCCGTGTGGTTATGCGGATCGATCAGGCCCGGGAGCAGCGTGCGGCCCTCAAGGGCGATCACCCGCGTGTCCCTGGTGGCCAGCGCCATGACATCGGCTTCCGCGCCGAGCTTGACAATCTTGCCGCCGCTCACCGCGATGGCTTGCGCCGAGGGCCCGCCGGTCATCGGCAGGATGTTGCCGCCGGTGAAGATCGTGTCCGGCGCGCCGCCGGCGGCGCGCGCCTCCGGCGTGCCGGGCACGGGCAGGCTGGCGCCGATCAGGGCCGCCGCCGACATGGCCATGAAGCCGCGGCGCGACGGGGCAGCGGGCCCGATGCCGGCAAGGCCGAGCGGCTGGTCGAACAGCGATGGATGGGCGATGAGCGAGCTGACGCAGGCGCGGCACATGGATTTTTCTCCCCGCTGACCCCGCCCCTCGAACAGCAAGGGCAGGTTGAAGTTAGAACCCGCTTGTCGCGCAAGGCGGCGGCGATTGCAAGGCTGGACCCGGCACAGTTCATTAAGAAAAACTTAACCATCCTGTGGCCAGTTGCCGGTAACCGAGCAGACAACCCGGAAAACCAGACATGCGAGCTTCGACCGATTGTGCCGTGATCGCGTTCCCGATGGACAGGGTAAGGCCCGCGGCCGCGCAAGGCGGCCATGGTGCGGGCGAGGTGGTGATGTTCACCGGCGTGCGCGTCGAACGGCTGTATGACCTCGCCGAACGGCTGCCCGCCGCCCGCACCGGATCAACCCAAAACGGCAGGCGCGGCGAGATCGAATATTACTGATCCGCGCTGGCGCCGCAGCGCGAGCGCGCCATGGCCGCCGCGGCCGCCGCCCTCACGCCGGCTTCGGGCGCCGGATACCACAGCACGGCAAGGCCGGTGGGTTCCGGCGACATCACCGTCCAGCCGCTGGCCAGGTCTTCAAGGCTGTCCGTGGCGGCGGAGCCCAGAATCTGATCGAGCAATCCGGGCGCCAGCGACAGCCGCAGGGTGAAGCTGTCAGCGCCCGACTGCCGGTTGTTGACGGCATAGATCGGCTCGGCGTGGCGGGTGTAGATGCTGGCCACCCAAAGGCCCGGCGGCAGATCGGCCGTGAAAGTCACCTTGCCGTCCGTCACGTCGAAGATGCACAGTCCGGCCACGCCGGACCGCGGCAGGCCGGGAAACAATTCCGATTGCCGCTCCGGCGTCATGACGAAGAAACTGTTGCGTCCATGTTCGCGCGCCAGCCGCTCCACCTGGCGCCCGAACCACCAGGCCGGCACATAGAGCGCGAAGGCGGCATGCGCGGCCAACCCGGCCGCCAGCGCCACCAAGGCCCAGAATAGATGACGTTTCATGAACAGCCCTCGCGCCGGATGGCGAAGGGCGGCGCGCTAACCGCCGGCTGGGGCGACAGGGCGGTATAGAGCAGGCTGATCTGGCGCTGCTGCGGCAGCCGGAGCCAGTTGCCGGGAACCGGCAGCCCGGACGCGGTAATGCTGAGTGAACCATCCGGCGCGCCGATCGCCGAGCCGCTTCCGGCGGTGGCCTGCAAGCTGGAGCTTGCCGCGCCGCCGGCCAGCGCGGTGAGACTCCACCAGGCAGGAAGCGGCCCCTTGGCGGTGAGGCGGTAGGTGCAGGAGGCGCGGAGCGGCTGGCCATCGTCATCGGCGCCGGCGGTGGCCTCGATCACCTGGCCGGGGGCCGGCGGCGCGCGGCCGGCCAGCATGTAATGGGCGCGCGCGTAAAAGCCCTGCGGGCCTGAAAGCGCCGCCTCGCGGCTCTGCCAGGGGCCGCCCGCCGCCACCTGTTTCACCCCGGCGTTGTTGATCATCAGAAACGCGCTGAGGCAACCGGCGGCCAGTCCGCCCGCGGCATAGGTTGAAGCCCAGATGAACCGGCGCATGACGCTCAGAAAATGCTGTCGAAGAAGTTTTTCTGCTTCTTCTTTTTCTTCTTGGGCTGTTCCTCCGCGGCGGGGATGGCGCCGGGCGGGCCGAACAGTTCGTCGAACAGGCCAGGCCGGCGCGGCTGGCCGCCGGTTTCGACATTGGCCTTGGGCAGCACCAGCGTTTCCGGTCCGGCGGCGGCCCGCGCCCCGGCGGCAGCGGCCGTGGTGGCCGCCGCGGTGGCGGCGGCGGGCGAGGCTTCGAACAGGTCGAACATGCCGGTGAGCACGCTGTTCACATCGCCATCCTGGACGGCGGTATCGGCGCCGCGCGCCTGGTCGGTCTCGTCGCTGACCGGCGCTGGCGCGGCCAGCGGAGCAGGCAGGGCCGCCATGGCGTAGCTCTCATCATAAGGAACCCCGGCAAGGCCCACCGGCTCAAGGCCGCGCTCGGCCTCTACCATGATGCGCTGCCAGACCGGCGCGGGCATCAGGCCGCCGGTCACTTCCTTCATCGGCGTGAAGTCATCGTTGCCGAACCATACGCCCGCCACGTGATGGCCGGTATAGCCGATATACCAGGCGTCGCGGTATCCCTGGTTGGTGCCGGTCTTGCCCGCCTGCGGCGCGAAGCCGAGATCGGCGCGCCGCCCGGTGCCGGACTTCACCACGGCGTTGAGCATGATGTTGAGCTCGGCCACCTTCTCCTCGGGGAAGACGCGGCGCGGCGGCATGGTGTCATCCGCGCCGCGCCGGTACAGCAGGTCGCCGTTGGAGCGGCGGATCTCCAGCACGGCATAGGGCTGGGCGGGAACCCCGCCGGACGCGAAACCGATATAGCCCGTGGTGAGATCGATCAGCGACAGCGCGCTGGTGCCCAGCACCATGGGGGCCCAGGTCTCGAGCGTGCCCCTGATGCCGGCCAGATGCGCGGTGTCGATGATGGTGCTGCGCCCGATATCGATCATCAGCTTCACCGGCACCGAATTGTAGGAATGCGCAAGCGCATTGGTGAGCGTGGTGCGGCCGGCATATTTGCCACTGTAGTTGCGGGGCGCCCAGTCGCCCACCGCCACCGGGCCGTCGACGACGGGATCATCCGGCTTGTAGCCCTTGAGCAGGGCCGCCAGGTAGACAAAGGGTTTGAAGGCCGATCCCGACTGGCGCAGCGCGTCGGTGGCGCGGTTGAACTGGCTCGCCTCGTAGTCCTTGCCGCCGACGATGGCGTTCACCGCCCCATCCAGTTCCATCACCACCGCGGCCCCCTGGGACACGTGATAGGCCTCGCCGTTGAGCGCCAGCTCCTGGTTGACGATGTTCTGCGCCGCGGTCTGCAGCGGCAGGTCGATGGTTGTCTTCACTTCCAGCACATAGTCGCCGGACAGCCCATAGCGGTCGATGACCGCCAGCGTGTCGCGGTAGGCGAAATCCAGAAACCAGTTGGGGCTGTCGGCGATGCGCTGGTCGACCGGTGTCGCCGGCGCGCGCCTTGCCTCCAGAAGTTCACCCTGGGCGATGAAACCCGCATCCAGCATCCGGTAGAGCACCGTGTTGGCGCGCGTCCGGGCCACCGCCAGGTTGTTGTGCGGGGCATATTTGGTGGGCGCCTTGAACAGGCCGGCCAGCATCGCCGCCTCGGGCAGCGTCACGTCGCGCACCGACTTGCCGAAATAGAATTGCGAGGCGGCCTCGAGGCCGTAGGCGCCGCCGCCAAGATAGGAGCGGTCGAGATACAGCTTGAGGATTTCCTCCTTGCTGAGCCGCGCCTCGATCCACATGGCGAGGAAGGCCTCGTGAACCTTGCGGCGGATGGTGCGCTCGGGCGACAGGAAGAGGTTCTTGGCCACCTGCTGGGTGAGCGAGGAGCCGCCCTGCACCACGTCATTGGCGCGGGCATTCTGCACGATGGCCCGGAAGGTGCCGATCACATCGACCCCGAAATGCGAGAAGAAGCGGGCGTCCTCGGTGGCCAGCACCGCCTTGATCATGTGCGGCGGAATCTCCGCGAGTGGAATGGCGTCGTCCTGCCGGATGCCGCGGCGCCCGATGATCTCGCCATTGCCGTCGGTGAAGGTGACGGCGAAATCACGGCCGCGGTTCCACACGTCGCCGGTGCCGGAAAAGGGCGGCAGCGCAAAAGCGAGAAGCCCGAAACAGAACATCACCCCGAAGGTGAGCGCGTCATCGAGAGCGTCCACCGCGAGGCGGCGCGGGCCGCGCAGGCGGAAGCGCTGGAGGAAACTGGAATAGGCGGAATGGCTGCGCTTCAGAAAATCCCAGCTCTCGAACAGCGCGCTGCTGACGGCGCCGTCCGCCCGCCACAGCCGGCCGGCCAGGGAATTGCGCGGAGGAAGCGTGGACACGGGGATCAGTGTACCTCAGACCAGCCCGGGGCATACTATATGATTGTGACAAAAACAGGCCTGTTGACGTCCCGCGGCGGGTCTATGCATATGCGCAAGATGTCCGATGCGCCGCCGTTCTGGAAAACCAAGCCGCTCGCCGCCATGAGCCGGGCGGAATGGGAATCGCTCTGCGACGGCTGCGGGCGCTGCTGCCTGAACAAGCTTGAGGATGAGGATACCGGCCGGTTTCTCTATACCCGCGCCGCCTGCCGGCTGCTCGATCTCGAGACCTGCCGCTGCAAGGATTACCCCAACCGCCAGGCCCAGGTGCCGGATTGCGTGGCGCTGACGCCCGAAAACATCGAAACCCTGGGCTGGCTCCCCGCCACCTGCGCCTACCGGCTGCTCTCCGAGGGCAAGACGCTGGCCTGGTGGCACCCGCTGGTCTCGGGCCGGCAGGACACGGTGGCCGAGGCGGGCATCTCGGTTTCCGGCGCGGCCTATTCGGAAGAAGGCATCAGCGTTGACGATCTCATCGACCATCTGTGGCGGCTGCCAAAGGCGAGGCGGAAAGGAAGCTGACAGCCCGCCCGGCCCTTCCGCCGGAACGGCCGGGCCGGCGGCGGTTTCAGCGCTCGGCCAGCGGCACGTAGGCGCGCGGCGCGGGTCCGTCATAGAGGGTAAGTGGCCTGATCAGGATATTGTTTTGCAGCTGCTCCAGGCATTGCACCGTCCAGCCTGGCACCCGGCCCGCCGCGAAGATCGGCACGAACATGTCCGGCGAAATTCCGTTCAGGTAATAGATGACGCCGGAATAGAAATCGACGTTCACGTTCACCCCGAAGCGCGCGTAAGGCTTCATCGCCTCGACGACGGCCTGCAGGATGGCGAACCATTTGGGCTCGCCCATCTCGCGCGACAGCTTTTCAACGCCATCGCGCATGTGCCGGGCGCGCGGGTCCTCGGTGCGGTAAACGCGGTGGCCAAAGCCGGTCACCGCCTCGCCCGCCGCACGCCTCGCCTTGACATAGGCGGCCGCATTGCCCGGCTCGCCGATCTCCTGAGCCATGCGCATCACGTCCTCCGCGGCGCCGCCATGGGCGGGGCCGGAGAGCGCCGCGATGGCGGCGGTGATCGCTGCATGGAGGTTGGCTTCGGTGCCGGTCACCACGCGGGCGGTGAAGGAGGAAGCATTGCTGCCATGCTCGGCATGGAGAACAAGGTCGCGGTCCATCAGCTGCGCGGCCTCCGGCGAAGGCTTGCGGCCGGTGATCATCCACAGGAAGTTGGCGGCATGCGAGAGGCTTTGGTCGGGCGCGGGAACCGGGCGGCCGTTGCGCAGTGCCTCATGCGCGGCGACGATCATCGGCACTTGTGACGCAAGCCTGATGCCTTTCCCGCGCGTGGCTTCGATGGAATTGTCGGCCACGTCCGGCGCGAAGGCGGCGAGTGCTGAAACCGCGGTGCGCAGCACATCCATGGGGTGGGCGTGTTTCAGGGTTTCGATCAGGCTCAGGATTTGCGGCGGCAGCTGGCGCGCCGCCTTGAGCTTCTGGTCGAACGCGGCCAGCGCCACCGCGTCCGGCAGTTCGCCGGACAGCAGCAGACAGGCCGTCTCCTCAAAGCAGGAATGCCGCGCCAGATCATGGATCGAATAGCCCCGGTAGCGGAGTTCGCCCGCCTTGCCGTCGATGAAGGTGGTTCCTGACCGCTCAAAGTAAACGCCCTTAAGGCCGCGGTGGATTTCAATCTTGTCTTCTGCTGACATAAGCGGGTTTCCGGAGAACGTTGCGATGGATGTGATCGGCGAAGCCAAGGCCAAAATCAAGGGCAGAGGCCTGAAACTGGTAATGCCGGAAGCCGGGGATGAACGCATACGGGAGGCCGCCCGGCGTTTGGCCGCGGAAGGGCTGGCGGAGCCTGTTCTTTTCGATGCCGCTGATGTTCCCGCGGCCAGCCCCGCGCACATTGCGGCCGTCCGCCAGCGGCGCGAAAAGATGACGGACGCCATGGCAGCCAGGTTGCTGCAGAAACCGCTCTGCCGGGCTGGCGCCGCCGTCGCCGCGGGCGAGGCTGACGCCATGCTGGCGGGCGCTGCCAACCCCACGGCCCGCGTCATCGAGGCGGCGCTGATGACCATCGGGCCGGAACCGGGAATCACAACGCCGTCGAGCTTCTTTCTCATGCAATGGCCGGAGAGGCGGTTGCTGTTCGCCGATTGCGCCGTCAACGTGCAGCCGGACGCGGCGCAGTTGGCCGACATCGCGATTGCGTCCGCCGCCAGCGCCGGCCGCCTGCTGGACGAGGAGCCGCGGGTGGCCTTGCTTTCCTTTTCCACCAAGGGCAGCGGCAGTCACCCGGATGCCGGCAAGGTCGTTGAGGCGGTGCGGATCGCCAGGGAAAGAGCGCCGGGCCTCAAGCTCGACGGCGAATTTCAGGGCGACGCCGCGCTCTCATCCGCCGTGGCGGCGCGTAAGATGAAGCATTTGGGCGAAGTGGCCGGCCGCGCCAATGTGCTCGTCTTTCCCGATCTCGATGCCGGCAACATTGCTTACAAGCTCACGCAGTATCTGAGCGGCGCGCAGGCTATCGGCCCGCTGCTGCAGGGCTTCGCGCGGCCGGTGTCGGATCTCTCGCGCGGCGCCACGGTCGACGACATCGTGGCGGCCGGCGCGCTGCTGCTGGCGATGGCCAGCGCAACCCGGCAGTCCCGGAGGTGATGTCTGGCGCCCCGCCGTCCTCTCCCGCCTGCGGGAGAGGAAGGGGCCCCAACGAAGTTGGGGGAGGTGAGGGCGCTGCCACGACACTCCG
>NZ_JBJTER010000103.1:0-2478 GCF_046093005.1 Aestuariivirga sp. | reverse complement strand
ACCTCGCCGCGGTGCTGCCGTTGCTGGCGCTGGCCGGTCTCGTGGGCGGGCTGGACGCCGCGCCGCTCCTTGCCATTCCGGGGATCGTTGCGGCACAGCTCACCGCCTCCACCGTCATGTACCTCACCTTCTTCCGCCTGCAGGCGGTGGGCGGGCCCACCTATCTCTCCCAGATCGGCTATGTCGGCGCCGCGGTTGGGGTGGCGATCGGCGTCGCCTTCCTGGGCGAGCGCTACCCGCCCATGGTGTGGGCGGGAATCGCGGTGGGGGCGGCGGGCATCGCGCTCACCACCTTTGCGCAGGCGCGGGCCCTGAAGGGCTAGCTGAGCCCTCGGAAAACTTGTGTTTTCTTCACTGGCATACCGAAAACCCCTCTGCTATAGACCGCGCCCATTGCAACGGCCCGGGCTTTTGCACGTGCGCGGGCGTGGTGAAATTGGCAGACACGCTGGATTTAGGTTCCAGTGGGGAAACCCGTGGGGGTTCAAATCCCTCCGCCCGCACCATGCACGCGCCGAGCAACGTCTGTCGCCAATCACCCTTGGACAAAGACGGAAGCACAAACGATGTTGGTAACCGAAACGCTGAGCGATGGCCTCAGGCGCGAATACACCGTGGTGGTCAACCAGGCCGAGCTCGACCGGGGCCTGAACGCCAAGCTCACCGACCTCGCCAAGCGGGCGCAGATCAAGGGCTTCCGTCCGGGCAAGGTGCCGGTGTCGCACCTCAGGCGCATCTACGGCAAATCGGCGATGGCCGAGGTGGTGCAGGACACGATCGACGCCAAGTCCAAGGAACTGCTGCAGGAGCGTAACCTCAGGCCGGCCTATCAGCCCGAGGTGCGGCTTCCCTCCGACGAGGAAGCGGTCAAGGCCATGATGGATGGCAAGGGCGATCTTGCCTTCTCGGTGATGCTGGAAGTCATTCCGGAATTCGAGATCAAGGATCACTCCGGCCTCGAACTCACCCGCCATGTGGTGGAGGTCGCGGACGAAGAAATCGACGCGGCGCTGAAGCGCCTGGCCAGCAACGCCAAGGAGTTCGTGGACAAGGCTGACGCCGCCGCCGACGGCGACCGGGTGACGATCAGCTTCGTGGGGTCCATCGATGGCAAGCCCTTCGATGGCGGCACCGCCGAGGATGTGGCGCTGGTTCTGGGATCCGGGCAGTTCATCCCCGGTTTCGAGGAACAGCTGCTGGGCACCAGGGCCGGCGACGAGGTGAAGGTGCATGTGACCTTCCCCGAGGATTATGGCGCGGCTGAACTGGCCGGGAAGCCTGCCGAATTCGCCACCAGGGTGAGCAAGGTCGAAAGCCCGGTCGAAGCCGCCATCGACGATGCGCTGGCCACCAAGCTGGGCCTGGAAAACCTGGAGAAGCTCAAGGATGCGGTGCGGCAGCGCACGGCGGCCGAATTCACCCAGATGAGCGCCATGAAACTGAAACGCGACGTGCTGGACGCGCTGGACAAGGAATATTCCTTCCCGCTGCCGGAAAAGCTGGTGGAAGCCGAGTTCAACTCGATCTGGAACGCGCTGACCTCCGAGATGGAGCGGTCCTCGACGACCTTCGCCGACGAGAACACCACCGAGGAAGAGGCCCGCAAGGATTACCGCGCCATTGCCGAGCGCCGGGTGCGCCTCGGCCTGGTGCTGGGCACCATGGGCGACCGGGAGAAGGTCCAGGTGACCGAGCAGGAGCTGCAGGCGGCGCTGATGAACCGCATGCGGCAGTTCCCCGGCCAGGAGCGGATGGTCATCGACTATTACCGCAAGAACCCCGGCGCGATGATGGAACTGCGCGGGCCGATCTTCGAGCAGAAGGTCGTCGACAGCCTGGTCGCCAGGGCCAAACTCACGGACAAGACGGTGACCAAGGACGAGCTGCAGGCCATGGTCAAGGACGAGGACGAGCTGGGCGGAACGGCCGCGGGCTGACAGTGAGACGTGGGCGCGCGGCCCCCCGCTCATGATGGCCGGGCGTGACCCGGCCATCATCACACGCGCTGCCGCCCCCTTCCCGTCATGGCCGGGCTTGACCCGGCCATCATCACACGCGCTGCCGCCAAGAGGATGCCATGGTTGAGCCGTTCCCCCCGTCTCGTCATGGCCGGGCTTGACCCGGCCATCATCACACGCGCTGCTGGTGAGAGGATGCCACGGTCGAGCCGTGGCATGACGAGTTTGTGGGGGTCATGGCCGGGCTGCCGGTGAGAGGATGCCACGGTTGAGCCGGTCCCCCCGTCTCGTCATGGCCGGGCTTGACCCGGCCATCATCACACGCGCTGCCGCCAAGAGGATGCCACGGTCGAGCCGTGGCATGACGAGGGTGTGGGGGTCATGGCCGGGCTGCCGCCAAGAGGATGCCACGGTCGAGCCGTGGCATGACGAGTTTGTGGGGGTCATGGCCGGGCTGCCGGTGAGAGGATGCCACGGTTGAGCCGTTCCCCCGCTCGTCATGGCCGGGCGTGACCCGGCC
>NZ_JBJTER010000102.1:0-3732 GCF_046093005.1 Aestuariivirga sp. | reverse complement strand
CCTTCCACGCCCGCGGGCGAGAGGCGGCGGCCGTTGATCAGCAGCAGGGTGCGGTCAGCACCAAGGCCGCGCAGGTTCAGCGTCTGCGAACCCGGGCCGTTGTCGAGCACGAAGCCCTGGAAGGTCGCGTCGATCTGCACGCCCGAGGCGGCTTCCGCGCGCTGCAGGATCTGCGCCGGGTCGAAGGCGCCGACAGCCTGCTGGTTTTCGGTGGTGAGCACCTGGAGCGGCGAAATCGACGAATAGGTGTCGCGCACGATGCGCGAACCGGTCACCGTGATGTTGCCGCTCTGCGAGCGACCCTTGGCATCGGTGCCGACGTCGACTTCCTCTTCCTGCTGACCTTCCTCGGCCTGAGGTTCATCGGCGTCCTGCGCGTAGGCAGGCCCAGCGATCGCGAAAGCGACAGCCGAGGCGGAGAACGCCAGGGCCTTGATCGAATTGCTGTGAAATTTCTTCATGGTCACTCCAGTTGCCCAAACCGGGTGAACGACAGACAACCACCCGCCCCCGCCACATAATTGCCCCATGTGGAAGGCCAGCGCTTCAGTGGTTGTCCAAGTCAGTCCCCGCAGTGACCTTTTTGTGCAATGGCGAAACTTTGATGTCAAAGCGCCCGGTCGCGGTCCTTGAGGTTTTCGGGGGGGTGTTGCGTTAATCCCACATTCAGGGGCGGCGGCGGGCTTTCCCCGCAACATTGTTAGTTTGTGGCTTTGCGAATGTTAAAAGCTAGGGCGGCCTGCACGCAACAAACCGCCCCGCTTGCCGGATAGAACGACGCTTGCTTACAATCTTGCGTAGCCGGATTTTCCGGTAACCGCGCCGCTGTCAGCGAATCGTCATCGTCAACTGCCCGTCACCCTCGTCGATGGCGAGGGTGCTGCCATCGGGCAGTTGCCCCGCCAGCAGCATTTCGGCGAGCGGATCCTGCAGGTAACGCTGCACCGCGCGCTTCAGCGGCCGCGCGCCATAGACCGGATCATAGCCCACCCGCCCAAGCCAGCGCAGCGCCGCCTCGGTCAGATCGAGCGTGATCTTGCGATCCGCCAGCAGCTTCTGCACCCGGCCCACCTGGATCTGGACGATCGGCGCCATGTGCTCCTGCGCCAGACGGTGGAACAGGATGATCTCGTCCAGCCGGTTGAGGAATTCGGGCCGGAAATGCCCGCGCACCACGTCCATCACGTCCTTCTCGACGCTGGCGACTTCGGCCCCGTCGGGCAGGTTGGCGAGATACTGGCTGCCGAGGTTGCTGGTGAGGATGATCAGCGTGTTGGCAAAGTCCACCACCCGGCCCTGCCCGTCGGTCAGGCGGCCATCGTCGAGCACCTGCAGCAGCACGTTGAACACGTCCTGATGGGCCTTTTCGACCTCGTCGAACAGCACCACCTGATAGGGGCGGCGGCGCACGGCCTCGGTCAGCACGCCGCCCTCTTCATAGCCGACATAGCCCGGAGGCGCGCCGATCAGGCGGGCGACGGCGTGCTTTTCCATGAATTCGCTCATGTCGATGCGCACCATCGCGCTGTCGTCGTCGAACAGACACCCGGCAAGCGCCTTGGACAGCTCGGTCTTGCCGACGCCGGTGGGGCCGAGGAACAGGAAGCTGCCCAACGGGCGCCCCGGATCCTGAAGCCCGGCGCGGGCGCGCCGGACGGCCTTGGACACGGCCTCGATAGCCTGCGACTGGCCGATCACCCGCTTGCCGAGGATGCTCTCCATCTGGAGCAGCTTCTCGCGCTCGCCCGCCATCATGCGGTCGACCGGAATGCCGGTCCAGCGGCTGACGACCGAGGCGATGTCCTCCTCGGTCACTTCCTCGCGCAGCATGGCGTTGGCGGCCTGGCCCTGCGCTTCGGCAAGCTGCTTTTCGAGTTCGGGGATGCGCCCGTAGCTGAGCTCCCCGGCCTTCGCCAGATCGCCTTCGCGCTGGGCCTGTTCCAGTTCCAGCCGCGCCGCGTCGAGCGCCTCCTTGATCCGGCCCTCCGCCGCGATCTTGTCGCGCTCGTTCTGCCAGCGGGTGGTGAGTTCAGCGGACTTCTGTTCGAGGTTCGCCAATTCCTCGCGCAGCGCGACCAGACGATCCTTGGAGTTCTGGTCGCTCTCCTTCTGGAGCGCCTGTTCCTCGATCTTCAGCTGAATGATCCGCCGGTCGAGGCCTTCGATTTCCTCGGGCTTGCTTTCCACTTCCATACGGATGCGGCTGGCGGCCTCGTCCATCAGGTCGATCGCCTTGTCGGGGAGGAAGCGGTTCTGGATGTAACGGTCGGACAGCTTCGCCGCCGCGACAATCGCGCCGTCGGTGATGCGCACGCCGTGGTGCAGCTCGTACTTGTCCTTGATCCCGCGCAGGATCGAGATCGTGTCCTCGACCGTCGGCTCGGCGATGAACACCGGCTGGAACCGCCGCTGGAGCGCGGGGTCTTTCTCGACATACTTTTGATACTCGTCGAGCGTGGTCGCGCCGATGCAGTGCAGCTCGCCGCGCGACAAAGCGGGCTTCAGCAGATTCGAGGCATCCATCGAGCCTTCGCTCGCGCCCGCCCCGATCAGGGTGTGCATCTCGTCGATGAACAGGATGATCTGCCCCTCGGCATGCTTGACCTCGTCGAGCACCGACTTCAGCCGCTCCTCGAACTCGCCGCGATATTTCGCGCCCGCGATCAGCGCGCCCATGTCGAGCGACATGAGCGTGCGGCCCTTGAGGCTGTCGGGCACGTCGCCATTGGCGATGCGCAGCGCGAGGCCCTCGGCAATCGCGGTCTTGCCGGTGCCGGGCTCGCCGATCAGGGCGGGGTTGTTCTTGGTGCGGCGGGCGAGGATCTGGATCGTGCGGCGGATTTCCTCGTCGCGGCCGATCACCGGATCGAGCTTCCCGTCACGCGCGGCCTGCGTCAGGTCGCGGGCGAATTTCTGCATTGCATCATAGGTGTTCTCGGCCCCCGCGCTGTCGGCCTTCTTGCCGCCGCGCAGTTGCTCGATGGCGGCGTTGAGCGCCTGTGGAGTCACGCCCGCCGCCTTCAAAGCCTCGCCAGCAGGCGTCGAAGACAGGGCAAGCGCGGTCAGCATCCGCTCAACCGTGACGTAAGAATCGCCCGCCTTGTCGGCGAGCTGTTCGGCGGTGTCGAGCAGCCGCACGGCATCATTATCCAGCCCCGGCGTCGCCTGCGCGCCGCTGCCGGTGACAGCGGGAATCTTGGAAAGGCCTGCGTCCACCGCCGTCGCCGCCAGCGGGGCCTGCCCGCCCGCGCGCTGGATCAGCCCGGCGGCCATGCCCTCGCTGTCCTCCAGCAGGGCCTTGGCGATATGCAGCGGGGTGATGCGCTGGTGATTGAGGCGGATCGCGACGGTCTGGGCGGCTTGCAGAAAGCCCTTCGCGCGGTCGGTGAACTTTTCGAGATTCATTGGTTCTAACCCCTCCAAAGGTTACCGCCAGCAGATAGTGTTGCACAATGGCCACACAAGACCCGGCCCCACAAAAACCCACGCAGCAGGTGTGTTACTCGAATAGGTGGGTTCGCCGCGCGCCCGTGACAAGAGGCCAGTTGCACGCCGTGCAGCCTTGACCTCCCCTGCCCCCGGCGCGACAACGCGCCCGCACGGTTTGGGAGAGACATCCGTCATGAGTTGGTTGAAGCGCGGCGCGATTGCGCTGGTGGGGGTGTTTGTGCTGGCGGTGGCGGGGCTTGCCAGCTGGGAGCCGTTCTTCGCCAGCGCCGCCGCCGCCCCCGC
>NZ_JBJTER010000101.1:0-4158 GCF_046093005.1 Aestuariivirga sp. | reverse complement strand
GGATGTAGAACTCGCCGCCCTTGGCCTTGAACTCGGCCGACTTCTCGGCCATGCCCTTCTCGGCGTAGTCCCGCACGTCCTGCGTGATCTTCATCGAGCAGAACTTCGGGCCGCACATCGAGCAGAAGTGCGCGCCCTTGGCGGCCGGCGCCGGCAGCGTCTCGTCGTGGAAGTCCCGGGCGGTGTCGGGGTCGAGCGAGAGGTTGAACTGGTCCTGCCAGCGGAACTCGAAGCGGGCCTTGGAGAGGGCGTCGTCGCGGTGCCGGGCGCCGGGGTGGCCCTTGGCGAGATCGGCGGCGTGGGCGGCGATCTTGTAGGTGATGACGCCCGTCTTCACATCTTCGCGGTTGGGCAGGCCGAGGTGCTCCTTCGGCGTCACGTAGCAGAGCATGGCGGTGCCGTACCAGCCGATCATCGCCGCGCCGATGGCCGAGGTGATGTGGTCGTAGCCGGGCGCGATGTCGGTGGTCAGCGGGCCGAGGGTGTAGAACGGCGCCTCGCCGCATTCGCGCAGCTGCTTGTCCATGTTTTCCTTGATCAGCTGCATCGGCACGTGGCCGGGGCCTTCGATCATGGTCTGCACGTCGTGCTTCCAGGCGATCCTGGTCAGCTCGCCCAGGGTTTCCAGCTCGCCGAACTGGGCGGCGTCGTTGGCGTCGGCGATCGAGCCCGGGCGCAGGCCGTCACCCAGCGAGAAGGCCACGTCGTAGGCCTTCATGATCTCGCAGATGTCCTCGAAGTGCGTGTAGAGGAAATTCTCCTTGTGGTGGGCGAGGCACCACTTGGCCATGATCGATCCGCCTCGGCTGACGATCCCGGTGACGCGCTTGGCGGTCATCGGGATGTAGGGCAGGCGCACGCCGGCGTGGATGGTGAAGTAGTCGACGCCCTGTTCGGCCTGCTCGATCAGCGTGTCGCGGAAGATTTCCCAGGTCAGCTCCTCGGCAATCCCGCCGACCTTTTCCAGCGCCTGATAGATCGGCACGGTGCCGATCGGCACGGGGCTGTTGCGCAGGATCCATTCGCGGGTGTCGTGGATGTTGCGGCCGGTGCTGAGGTCCATGATCGTGTCCGCGCCCCAGCGGGTCGCCCAGACCATCTTGTCGACCTCGCTCGCCACGTCCGAGGCCACGGCGGAGTTGCCGATATTGGCGTTGATCTTGACGAGGAAATTGCGCCCGATCGCCATCGGCTCGTTTTGGGGGTGGTTGTTGTTGTGGGGGATGATCGCGCGGCCGCGCGCGACTTCGCTGCGCACGAATTCGGGGGTGATGACATCGGGGATCTCGGCGCCCCAGCTCTCGCCGTCGCGGATCAGATCGGCGGCGATTTCGCGGCCCAAGTTCTCGCGCTCGGCGACATATTCCATTTCGGGCGTGATGATGCCGCGGCGGGCGTAGTGCATCTGGCTGACGTTCATGCCCGGCTTGGCGCGCAGCGGGCGCTTCACGGTATTGGGGAACTGCGGCACGCCGCCCGAGCGATCCGGGCCGAGGCGGCCATTGTCCTCCGGCTTGACCTCGCGGCCCTCGTAATCCTCGACATCGCCGCGGGCGAGGATCCAGTCGCGGCGCAGGGGGGCAAGGCCGGCGTTGATGTCGATATGCGCCTGCGGATCGGTGTAGGGGCCGGAGGTGTCGTAGACGCGCACGCTCGGCTCGCCGCCTTCAAGGTCGATCTCGCGCATCGCGACGCGGATGCCGGAGCCGGTGCGCGCACCCACGTAAACCTTGCGGCTGCCCCGGATCGGCCCGGTGGTGACGCCAATTTCGACAGGTGCGTTGATGTCGGCCATGATGCGCTCTCTTCCGAAACGGCGGACGAGACGCGGGACCCGTGGCACGAAGACCAGCCCACTCCCTCCGCCTGTGTTAACAGGTTCAGGTTCGACGGGTCGGGCAGAGCTTACCTGCCCCTCTCAGCCATAAAGCAGGCTCCCCGGGGATGGGAGGGGGATTAGGCCAAGGCGCGCCCCAAGTCCAGCCTCACGCCACCCCGCCTGCGGCCTGCCATTGGGCGATGGCCTCGACCGGATAGAGCAGCATGATCACGTTCAGCGTCAGATTGTCGCGCACCACATCGCCCGCCACCAGTTCCCCGATCAGCGCGAGCGCCACCGTCACCCGCACCGGCAGGCGCAGCGCGAGCCAGAAGCCGAAGCTCATCCAGCCGATATCCGCGAAAGAGTTCAGCACAGAATCGCCCGAATAGCCGAAATTGGCGGTGACCGCGCGGAAGCGGTCGATCACCATCGGGGTGTTCTCCAGCACCTCCCACGCGGCCTCCAGCAGCACGGCGAGCGGAAAGCCCCAGCGCACCGCCCCGGCCCCGCCCCACCCGCGCTTCACGAACAGCCACCAGCCAAAGGCATAGAAGATCATCCCGTGGATGATGTGGCTCGGCGTGTACCAGTCGGTGATGTGCTGGCTGTTTCCCGCATCGTTGATCTGCCCGTGCCACAGGCTGACATAGCCGCACTCGCAGATCGGCGTGCGGCCCATGGCGAGCAGGATGGCAATGGTCGCCGCCGTGATGGCAAGCGCGACGAGAACCGTGCGGCGGTCGGGGATCAGGGTGCCTGTGCTCATGCGGCGAGGCTATTCGATCACCCGGCCCCGCACCATCACGAAGTCGACCTTTTCCAGCACGGTCACATCGGCCAGCGGATTGCCCTCGACCGCGATGATGTCCGCTGAATAGCCGGGGGCGAGCTTGCCGATCTGGCTTTCCATGCCGAGCACCTTCGCGGCAACCGTGGTGGCGCTGGCGAGCACTTCGCGGTCGGTCATGCCCTGTTTCTTCATCAGGCCCAGTTCCTCGGCATTGCGGCCATGCTGGTACACGCCGGCATCGGTGCCGAAGGCGACCGTCACGCCATA
Source organism: Aestuariivirga sp. (assembly GCF_046093005.1). Lineage (GTDB taxonomy): Bacteria > Pseudomonadota > Alphaproteobacteria > Rhizobiales > Aestuariivirgaceae > Aestuariivirga. The sequence goes on along the minus strand of NZ_JBJTER010000101.1, from coordinate 1,279 downwards.
TTGCCGGGCGCGGCTGACGAGGCTGGCCATCAGCGGCTGGACGGCGCGGATCTTGTCTTCGACCACGGGGGTATAGACGCCCTTGCCCAGCCCTTCGCTGACGCCTTCCAGCGCCATCAGGGTGGGGACGAGCACCGTGCCGTTGGCCTTCATCGCCTTGGCAGCCGCTTCATCGAGGTACGTGCCGTGTTCGATCGAATCGATCCCGGCTTCCGCCGCCTGCTGGATCCCGCGCGCGCCGTGGGCGTGGGCCATGACCTTGAGGCCAAGGCTGTGCGCGGTGTCGGCGATCGCCTTCATCTCGGCGGGGGTGAAGTGCGCCTCCAGCCCCCGGCCCTGCTGGCTGAGGACGCCGCCGGTCGCGGTGATCTTGATCACATCCGCGCCGTTCTGGCTGGCGAGCCGCACCTTGGCGGCGCATTCGACCGGGCCAGTGCAGGTGAACCCGCTGTCGAGCAGTTCGTTGACCTCGGACCGGAAGCCGTTGACGTCGCCATGCCCGCCGATGATCGCCAGTGGCGGCCCGGCGGCGACGATGCGCGGCCCCGGCACCAGCCCCTCGGCCGTGCCGCGCCGCAGCGAGAAGGCGGTATCCTTGCCGCTCCCTGCCTCGCGCACCGTGGTGAAGCCGGCAAGCGCGGTGAGGCGGGCGTTCTTGGCGCCGACGACCACGCCCCATTCGTCAGGCTCGGTCGCTTCCTTCCAGAAATCGCCGCCGGGATCGCCGGTCAGGTGGGTGTGCAAGTCGATCAGCCCGGGCAGCACGGTCTTGCCCGCAAGGTCGATCTCGCGGTCGGCGGTCACGGCTCCATGGCCGGGGGTGATCGAGACGATCCTGCCGTCTTCGACCATGATCGTCGCCGGGCCGGTCGGCTCGCTGGCGGCGTCGGTGATGACGCTCCCGGCGCGGATCGCGACCGTCTCGGCGGCGAGCGGCGCGGCGAGCATGGTGCCGGATAGCAACAGCCCTGCCATCAGAGCCCTGGCGGTGGTGCGCATGATATGTCTCCCCTGTGGCCCGGCAATCGGGCTGTCCCGTGATCCCCGCCGCCCGTGATGCCCCGCGCGCCGGGCCGTGGCAAGGCCCCCGCGATGAATGGCGCGGTTACAGACAATTCGCTTGGGGGAGCGCGCGGGGCTGGCTATGCTGCGCGCCGTTCCACGCCGTTATTGGGGGCTACTCGATGAACCGAATTTCCGCACTGCGCCGCTCCGGGATTGCTCTGGCGATGCTGCTCGCCGCTCCGTCCGCCTGGGCGCAGGGTGCGCCGCCGCCGAT
>NZ_JBJTER010000100.1:0-24794 GCF_046093005.1 Aestuariivirga sp. | reverse complement strand
CTCTCGTCATGGCCGGGCTTGACCCGGCCAACGTCAGGGGTGCCGGCGGCAAGAGGATTCCACCGTCCAGACCTGGCATGACGAGAAGAGGGGTGCTGTTGCGAAAGAGGACGCCACGGTCGAGACGTGGCGTGACGTGTTTGTGGTGGTTTCTCCGTCTCGTCATGGCCGGGCTTGGCGCGGCCATCGTCAGAGGTGCCGGCGGCAAAGAGGATGCCACGGTCAAGCCGTGGCAGGACGCGTGTGTGGAGGTTTCTCCCTCTCGTCATGGCCGGGCTTGACCCGGCCATCGTCACGGGTGCCGGCGGCAAGAGGATGCCACGGTCAAGCCGTGGCATGACGAGAAGAGGCGGGTGCCGCCGAAGAGGACGCCACGGTCGAGACGTGGCGTGACGCGTTTGTGGTGGTTTCCCCCTCTCGTCTTGGCGGGGTTTGCCCCGCCCATCGTCAGGGGTGCCGCCGAAGAGGATGCCACGGTCAAGCCGTGGCGTGACGAGAAGCGGGGGCTGCCGTCGAAGAGGATGCCACGGTCAAGCCGTGGCATGACGAGAGGGAGGGCTGCTGTTGCCGAAGAGGACGCCATGGTCGAGCCGTGGCGTGACGAGAAGAGGGGTCTGCCGCCGAAAAGGGCGCCACGGTCGAGCCGTGGCGTGACGAGATGAGGGGGGTCTGCCGCCGAAGAGGGCGCCATGGTCGAGACGTGGCGTGACGAGAAGGGGGCATGAGCATCCGCGCAGTGGTAGGCTCGCGCGGGCCGGGAGAGGGCAGCAGGGTGGCGATTTTTCAGATGATCTCGTCCTCGTCGGCCAGGGCGGCGGCCTGGTCCGGGTGCTGGCGGATCGTTGCCAGCGGCAGGGCGCGGGCGATGTGGAACACCGCGTCGCCGCGGTTGAGGATCGGCAGGTTGGTGCGGCCGACGATGATGCCGTCTTCCTCGGCCACCAGCGGCACCGAACTCGCGCCCAGCGGGTCGGCCACCACGCCCACCACCTCGCGTTTTCCCACCCGGTCACCGATGCGGCGCATGGTGTGCAGGATGCCGCTTTCGGGCGCCCGGACCCACAGGCTCGAATCCGAGAACACCGGCTCAGCGCCGGGCCGTTGCGGCTGCGGCTCGATCATGCCGAGATGCGCCATGACGCGCAGCGTGCCTTTCACCGCGGCGTCGATCGCCGCTTCGTCGAAGCGCAGCGCCTCGCCGCCCTCGTAGAGCAAGACCTTGACGCCCGCTTGCCCCGCCGAAAGCCTGAGCGATTTCTCGCGCAATCTCGAGACCAGGATCACCGGCGGCGCGAAGGCCTGCGCCATCTGAAAAAGCTCAGGCTCGCCGGCCGCCAGCCTGATCTGCGGCAGGTTGCTGCGATGCAGCGCCGCGGTGTGAAAATCGATGCCGTATTGGCTTTTCAGCACCACTTCGCGGAAGAAAATGTCAGCCACCAGGCTGGCCAGCGAACCGCGGTCCGAGCCCGGAAAGCAGCGGTTGAGGTCGCGCCGGTCCGGCATGTAGCGGGTGTGGTTGAGAAAGCCGAAGCTGTTGACGATGGGCACCGCCAGCAGCGTGCCCCTGAGCGTCAGCAGTGCCGGATGGTTGAGGATGCGGCGGATGATCTCCACGCCCTGGATTTCATCGCCGTGGATGGCGCCTGAGAGAAAGATGGCCGGACCCGCTGCCTCGCCATGGACCACGTGAACCGGCAGCGTCACATGGCTGTGGTTGGAGAGCGTGCTGACCGGCAGGTCCACGGTGGCGCGCTGGCCGGGCTCGATGGCGGCGGCGCCGAGCCTGAAGGGGCTCATCCCTTGCCCCGCGTCCGGGTGTGGCCGGGCCTGGCATGGCGCTCGACGAAGCGGATGATGGCCTCGGCGACGTCGACGCCGGTCGCCGTCTCGATGCCTTCGAGACCGGGCGAGGAATTGACCTCCATCACGACCGGGCCATGATCGGAGCGCAGCATGTCAACGCCGGCCACGTTGAGGCCCATGGAGCGGGCGGCCTTCAGTGCTGTGGATTTCTCAAGCGGCGTCAGCTCCACGGCGCGCGCCTGGCCGCCGCGGTGCAGATTGGCGCGGAAATCGCCTTTCTCGCCCTGCCGCTCGATGGCGGCGACGAGCGAGCGGCCAACCACGAAGGCGCGGATATCGCGGCCTTCCGCCTCCTTGATGAATTCCTGCACCAGAATGGCTACATCGGCGCCGTGAAAGGCCTCGATCACCGACTTCGCGGACTTATGCGTTTCGCTGAGCACCACGCCGATGCCCTGGGTGCCTTCCAGCAGCTTGATCACCACCGGCGCGCCGCCGACGATGGCGAGAAGATCGTCGGTGCGCTTCGAATCCTGCGCGAAGGCGGTGACCGGCAGGCCGATGCCATCTCGCGCCAAAAGCTGCAGCGAGCGCAGCTTGTCACGCGAGCGGCCGATGGCCACCGATTCATTCACCGGATAGACGCCCATCATCTCGAACTGGCGCAGCACCGCCATGCCATAGAAGGTGTGCTTGGCGCCGATGCGCGGGATCACCGCGTCAAAGCCCTCGAGCTTCTCGCCCAGATAGCGCAGCTCCGGCTTTTTGGAGGTGATGTTCATGTAGCATTTGAGATAGTCCACCGGCACGATCTGGTGGCCGCGCTTTTCGGCCGTGGCGATGAGGCGCTGGTGGGAATAGAGCTTCGGATTGCGGGTGAGGAGCGCGATTTTCATGATGGTTTGCGCTTGCGCGCCGAGAGGATGTTGGTTTTCGACGGGTTGACGAGAAAGCCATGGCCGATGCTGGCGCGGCCCAGCAGCATGGGAACGCCCATGTCGGTGCGGTCGGTGAGCGTCACCTCGATATGCAGAAGATGACGGCCGATCTTCACCTGGGTTTCGACCACGGCGCGGGTTTCGGCGTGGCCGCTCGAGCTTTTCACGCGGCGCAGGCCCTTGAGCGGCAGGCGGCAGTGATGGTTGCGCCCCTTGATGGGCAGGATGAAGCTGACATCACGGTCCTCCTGGCGGATCGCCGTGGCGTGCAGCGCGGCCGAGCGCGCGCCGGTGTCGATCTTTGCGGGAAAAGGCCCGACGCCGAGGGCGGGCAGGCTCACCCGCTCGCGCCAGCCGATCACCATGGGCGGCTTATCCTTGCTGGCTTTGGCGCGGACCGGAAGCATCGTTTCAGCATATCCCGGTTATTGGTTTCACTGAACCATCATCTTCCAGCGTGCGTCACCCCAGCGTTCGCTGGCATGACGGATGGGAAAAGCAAGACGCTTCGAACGACACAAGATCATTGTAAACGTTGGGTGGCGGTCAGTCGAGCTTGATCGTTTCCGAGATCTCGATGCCGAAGCCGGCGAGCCCGACATAGTTGCGGTTGGAATTGGACACGAGCCGGATCTTGCTGACGTTGAGATCGCGCAGGATCTGCGCGCCGAGGCCCACGTCGCGCCAGCTCTTCTGGCGTTGCGCGGCACTTCCGGCCTTGTCCGCCGCGAGCTGGCCCGCCGGCACGCCCGCCGCGCCTTCCTGCAGATAGACGAGAATGCCCGCCCCCTCGCGTTTGAACACGTCGAACACCTTGGCGAGCGTGGTGCGCGGCCCGAACACGTCTTCCAGCACATTCTCGCGGTGCAGCCGCACCGGCACGGGGCGGCCCGAGGACACGTCGCCGAACACCAGGGCGAGCTGCTCCACCGCGTCAAACGGCGTCACATAGGAATAGCCCTTGGCGGCGCCGATGGCGGTTTCGACGTCGAAGCGTGCTGTCTGCTCGACCAGCCGCTCGCGGCGCTGGCGGTAGGCGATGAGGTCAGCCACCGAGATGATCCTGAAGCCATGCTCGCGCGCGAAGGCCAAGACCTGCGGCCCGCGCTTCACCGAGCCGTCGTCGTTGACCAGTTCGCAGATGACGCCGGCCGGCGGCAGGCCCGCGAGCTTGACGAGATCGACAGCGGCCTCGGTGTGGCCCGAGCGCATCAGCACGCCGCCCGACTTGGCAACCAGCGGAAAGATATGGCCGGGCCTCACGAAATCATCGGCCGCAACATTGCGGTTGGCCAGCGCATGGCAGGTGGCGGCGCGCTCACGGGCGGAGATGCCGGTGGTGAGGCCTTCCTTGTAGTCGATCGACACGGTGAAGGCGGTGCCCATCGGCGCGTCATTGAGCGCCACCATCGGATCGAGCTTCAGGCGCCTGGCGTCCTCGGCGGTGATCGGCGTGCAGACGATGCCGGAGGTGTGGCGCACCATGAAGGCCATCTGCTCCGGCGTGATCTTGGCGGCGGCGGCGATCAGGTCGCCCTCGTTCTCGCGGTCGTCGTCATCGACCACCACCACCATCTGGCCTTCGGCAATGGCCCTGATCGCATCATCGACGGTATCGAGGCTTGCTTCGTTTCTCATCGTCGGGTCTCCAAAATCCGAGGGCGCCACCTTGTGGCCGGTGGCGGCGGCGATCCGGTTGGCGAGCTCAAGCGAGGGCCGCGCGCCGCCCGCCAGCTGCGAGACCCGCCCCTGGGTGATGCCTAGGCGGCGGGCAAGCTCGGACTGCGAGACCCCGCTATTAGAAAGCCAGTCGGAAAGCTTCATCGGAGGCCTATTAGCATTGCTAATAAGGCTTGTAAACTATGCGCCCCAGGTCCGCTCCACAACGCGCAACCAATTGGAACAACATAGCTTTTCGATCAGCTCCTGGCCATAGCCATGGCTCTCCATGGCGGCCGTGAGGCGCGGCAGGCCGGTGACATCGCCGATCTGGGAGGGAATGCGGGCGCCGTCGAAATCGGAGCCGAGGCCGACGTGGTCCTCGCCGGCGAGCCCGATCAGGTGGTCGAGGTGCCGCAGCATGGTTTCAAGCCCGTTCTCGCTCTGCCAGCGGCCATCGGCGCGCAGGAAACCGTTGGCGAAGTTGAGCCCGATCATGCCGCCCGACTGGCCGATGATGCGGATCTGTTCGTCCAGCAGGTTGCGCGAGGTGCGGCTCAGCGCATGGGCATTGGAATGGGTGGCGACCAGCGGCGCGGTGCTGTGGCGGGCCACGTCCCAGAAGCCCTTCTCGTTCAGATGCGACACATCGATCAGGATCTTCAGCTGGTTGCAGCGCCGCACCAGCGCCTTGCCGGCCTCGGTGAGGCCAGGACCGGTATCGGGCGAGGACGGAAAGCGGAACGGGACGCCGTGGCCGAAGTGATTGTCGCGGCTCCACACGATGCCGAGCGAGCGAAGCCCCGCCTGGTGGAGCAGATCGAGCGCCTGGAGTTCGGGATCGATGGCCTCGGCCCCCTCGATGTGAAAGATGGCGGCAACGGCATCCTGCGCCATGGCGGCGCGGATGTCGGCGGTGCTGCGGCATACCCGGAAGCGGCCGTCGGAAGCTTCCGCGATGCGGAACAGAATCGAGGCCATGCCGGTGACGGCGGCCATGGCGGCGGCCTGGCTGACCTTGTGCGCGGGCGGCGGGTTGATGTCCTCGTCGTCGTCGTCATCCTCCGGGCTCGGCGTGAAGATGGCGAAGAAGCCGCCCGCAAAACCGCCCTTCAGCATGCGCGGCAGGTCGAGATGGCCCTGGCCGTCGCCGTTCAGGAAGGCGGCCACGGGATCGCCCACCTTTCTGTTCCACAGGCGCAGCAGCACGTCATTGTGGCCGTCGAATACCGGAACCAAGGCGTTTGTCTCTCCAAGCGAAAACGGCCGGGCGAGGCCCGGCCGCTTCAGGATCAGGTTAGCACAGGCTCACACCTTGGCGAACATCTGCTCGACATAGTCCCAGTTGACGAGATTGTCGACGAAGGCCTCGAGATATTTCGGGCGCAGGTTGCGGTAGTCGATGTAGTAGCTGTGCTCCCACACGTCGCAGCCGAGGATGGGCGAGGCGCCGTGCATCAGCGGGTTCTCGCCGTTGGGCGTCTTCATGATGACCAGCTTGCCGTCCTTGCTGGCGATCCAGCACCAGCCGGAGCCGAACTGGGTGACGCCGGCCTGGATGAAATCGGTGCGCATCTTGTCATAGCCGCCGAGGTCGGCGTCGATCGCCGCCTGCAGCTTGCCCGGCAGCTTCTTGCCGCCGCCATTGGGCTTCATCCAGTTCCAGAAATGCACGTGGTTGTAATGCTGGCCGACATTGTTGATGAGTGGCGCATTCTTCTCGGCATAGGCGGCCTTGCAGATCTCTTCCACGGACCTGGAGGCCAGCGGGCTGTCCTTCAGCGCGTTGTTGCCGTTGGTCACATAGGCCATGTGATGCTTGTCGTGATGAAATTCCAGCGTCTCCCTGGACATGTAGGGCGCCAGCGCGTCATAGGCATAGGGCAGGGCAGGCAGTTCAAGAGCCATCGTCATTCCTCCTTGAAATCGGCTGACCTATCTAGTCGCTCGCGGCCCCGCGCGCAAGCAAGCGCCTCAGGCGGTGACGCCGCGCAGGCGCTCCGAGCGGCGGCGGAGCATTTCCAAAGTGATCAGCAGTGCTGTCGAGATCAGCACCAGCACGGTGGCGGCGGCGGTGATGGTGGGCGAGATCATCTCGCGGATGCCGGAGAACATCTGGAGCGGCAGGGTGCGGTCCTCGGGGCTGGCCAGGAACAGCACCACCACGACCTCGTCAAACGAGGTCACGAAGGCAAACAGCGCGCCCGAGATCATGCCCGGCAGAATGAGCGGCATCACCACCTTGAAGAACACCGTGTGCGGAGCAGCGCCGCAGGAGGCTCCGGCCCGCATCAGCGTCTTGTCAAAGCTGGCGAGTGTTGCGGTAACGGTGATCACCACGAAGGGTGTCGCCAGCGCGGTGTGTGCCAGGATGATGCCGAGCCGGGTGGCCGCCAGGTTCCATTGCGCATAGAAGCTGAACATGCCGACGGCCGAGATGATCACCGGCACGATCATCGGCGAAATCAGGATCGCCATCATCGTCGATTTCAGCGGGAAATTGGCCCGCGCCAGGCCGAGCGCGGCCAGCGTGCCCAGCGTGGTGGCGAGCACCGTGGTGGCCAGCGCCACGAGGAAGCTCATCTTCACTGCCCCGCTCCAGCGCGGATTGAAGAAGAAATCCTCGTACCATTTGAGCGAATAGCCGGGCATCGGATAGGTGAAGAAGCTTTCCGAATTGAACGACAATGGCATGACCGCCAGGATGGGCGAGATCAGGAACAGCAGCACCAGGCCCACGAAAATGCGCAGCGCGTAATAGGCTACCGTTTCGCCGCGGGTGTAATAGGAGGGAACCGCCATGGCTCAGCCCAGCTTCATGCGGTCGATGCCGACCAGCTTGTTGTAGACATAGTACAGGATCAGCGTGGCGATCAGCAGGATCACGCCCAGCGCGGAGGCCTTGCCCCAGTTATTCTCGGAGTTGATGGCGCGTTCGATGAAGCCCGAGATCATCTGGTCGGTCGGGCCGCCGACCAGCGCCGGCGTGATGTAATAGCCGAGGCACAGGATGAAGGTGAGCAGGCAGCCCGCCGCCACGCCGGGCAGCGTCTGCGGCATGTAGACCCTGACGAAGGAATAGAACGGCGTGCCGCCGAGCGACTTGGCGGCGCGCATGTAGGTGGGCGAGATGGTCTTCATCACCGAATAGATCGGCAGCAGGGTGAACGGCAGCTGGATATGGGTCATCGCCACGATGGTGGCGAAGCGCGTCTTGAACAGCTGTGGCTCGCCGTCGATCGCGCCCAGCATGTTCAGGACAAAGGTGATGCCGGTCAAATTCAGCAATTGGGTGAACACGCCGCCATCCTGCATCAGGATCATCCACGCGGTGGTGCGCACCAGAAGCGATGTCCAGAACGGCAGCAGCACGAAGATCATCAGGATCGAGGCGGTCTTCTGCGGCGAGGTCGCCAGCATATAGGCCACCGGATAGCCGAGGATGAGCGTCAGCAGCGTCACAATCAGCGAGATGCCAAGGGTGCGGAGCAGGATGTCCTGATAGATGGCGCGGTCGGCGGGCACGCGCTCAACCGACCCGTCCGCGCCCTGGCGCAGGTCGAGCATCGAGAGGATGTAAAAAGGCGTGAAATTGGAAGATGAGCGCTTGATGGTGGCCCAGGTCTCGGTCTCGCCCCAGATCTTGTCGATGCCGATGACCGCGTCCTTGTAGGGGCCTTCGGTGAGCGCGCCCACCTTGCGGGCCGTGGCGATCACCTTGGAGCGGATGCCGGAGAGCTCATAGTTCAGGCGCTTGCCGACGAGCGCGGCCTGCTTGTTCTTCTGCGCCTCCTGCATGTCGGCGACGAAGGCGGCGAACACCTCCTCCGATGGCAGGTCTTTGCCGTCCCAGCCGCCGAGCGACTGCACCGTGCGCGGCATGTTTTCGGCCACGTCGGGGTCATGCACCGCATTCCACAGCATCTTGCCGATGGGCGCAACGAAGGTCAGCACGATGAACAGAAACAGAGGCAACACCAGCAGGATTGCCCTCAGTTTCTGGCTCCGCTCAGCCCTGGCCAGCGCCACCTTCAGCGGCGTGCCATCCGCGGCGCGCATCACGCGGTCACTGGGAACTGCTTGAGCCGTGGCCATTGATGATCAGGTCCCCGCTGCGTCTTCGCGGTGAAACGAAAACGGGGAGGGAGCAAGTCCCTCCCCGCGCAACAGTTGCTTACTGGGCGAGCCAGGCGTTGAAGCGCTCGCGCAGCTCGTCGCCCTTGTCGCCCCAGAACTGCGGGTCCGGATAGAACACCGTCCTGAGGTTGTCGGGCGCCGACGGCAGGTCCGGCAGGATGGCCGGGTCGATTTTCGGCGCGGCGTCCTTGTTGGCGGGGCCATAGGAGATCCACTTGGTCTGGTCGGCCATGCGCTGCGGGTCAGACGCGAAGGTGATGAAGCGGTAGGCTTCCTCGATCTTCGGCGTGCCCTTCGGGATCGCCCACCAGTCCCAGTCCGGAGCCTGACGGTCCCAGATGATCTTGAACGGCTTGTTGTCGGTCTTGATGGCGTTGTAGAAGCGGCCGTTCCACGAGGTGGCGAACACCACCTGGCCGTCAGCCAGCAGCTGCGGGCCCTGGGCGCCGGCTTCCCACCAGATCACGTCCTTCTTGATGGTGTCGAGCTTCTTGAAGGCGCGGTCCACGCCTTCCGGCGTGCCGAGGACCTTGTAGACTTCCTCCGGCGCAACACCGTCAGCCATCAGCGCCCACTCGAGGTTCACGAAGGGGCTCTTCTGCAGGGCGCGCTTGCCCGGATATTTGGTGGTGTCGAACAGCGCCTCGAACAGGCTGGCCGGAGCCTCGGTCTTGGTGGTGTCATAAGCCGCCACCGTCGAGTAAAGGATGTTCGGCACGGCGCAGTCGGTCACGTCGCCGCCGATGAACTTCGAGCGGTCGAGTCCGAGCTTGGCCCAGTCGATGGTCTCGAAGGTGCCTTCGGCGCAGCCGGCCAGCGCCGTCTGGGTGTCGACGTCGACGACGTCCCAGGTCACGGCATTGGCTTCCACCATGGCGCGGATCTTGGCGATTTCGCCGTTGTACTCGGCCTCGGTGATCTTGTTGCCGGCGTCAATGAACGGCTTGAAGAAAGCGTTGCGCTGGCTTTCCTGGTAGGCGCCGCCCCAGGATGTGATGGTGAGTTCGTCGGCCGCCTGCGCCTTGACGGCATAAAGCGCCGTGCCGGCCAGCAGGGCGGCTCCGAACAATGTAGCGAATTTCTTCATACGAAAGCGTCCTCCAGAATGCCGGCTTGGCCGGCGCGTTACCGTTAAGGGAGGATCACAGCTTCACCCTGTGCGACCAGTCGCACATTGCGTAAGCTTCGAATTCCTCCCCGTATTTCCACGCTTTAGGTGGTCCTCGCGCAGGTCTCGGAATGGCTCTGAGACCGCCGGTTGGCCCGCTTTTTTTATAAGCGCTACAAAATATACTAGCGGCTTTTTATGCCCCGTCACGAGAGTTTTTTTGCTGGGTTCGGGGAATCTGGGTCATGCCCGTCAGGCCTCCCAGGCGGCTACCGGCGCCTGTGACAGCCGTCCGCCCAGCCGGATCGGCGCGATCATCACGGCGAGCCCGGTGTAGTCATCGGTCTCAACCGCCACCCCGCACAGAGTGGCAGCGCCTTCCGCCGGCCGCATGCGCTCGACGGGGAGCTTGTTGAGGAAGCGCTGCAGGGGTTCCGCCTTGTCCATGCCAATCACCGAGTTGTAGTCGCCGCACATGCCGGCGTCGGTGAGATAGGCGGTGCCGCCCGGCAGGATCTGATGATCGGCGGTGGGCACATGGGTGTGGGTGCCGACGACGAGGCTCGCCCGGCCATCGCAGAAATGTCCGAAGGCCATTTTCTCGGAACTCGCCTCGGCGTGAAAATCGATCAGGACGGCATCGCAGGCGCGCCCCAGCGGACAGGCGTCCAGTTCGCGCGCCACGGCAGGGAACGGATCGTCCAGCATCGGCTCGATCATCACCCGGCCCATTGCCTGCATCACCAGCACGCGCTGGCCTGCCGCCGTCTCGATCAGTGCGGCGCCACGGCCGGGGCAGCCCCTGGGCCAGTTCACCGGCCGCAGCAGGTTGGGATAGCGCTCGATGAACACCAGCGCCTCGCGCTGGTCAAAGGCGTGGTTGCCGAGTGTGACCACATCGGCGCCAGCGGCGAGGAAACTCAAGAAAATCTCCTCGGTGATGCCAAAGCCATGGGCGGCATTCTCGCCGTTCACCACCACGAGGTCTGGCCGGTAGCGCTGCTTGAGCACCGGCAGGTCGCGCGCCACGGCGTCACGCCCGCTACGCCCCACCACATCGCCGAGAAAGATCAGCCGCACGCGAAGGTCTCCCGCTCGGTCATCACATGGTCGAGCGGCGCGTCATGATCGCCGCGCGGCACCTCGCTCACCTCCTGCGCGGCATAGGCGACGCCGATCGCCGTCACTTTCCCGAAGGAGCGCAGCTTCTCCAGCGTGCGGTCATAGAAGCCGCCGCCATAGCCCAGCCGGAAGCCCAGGCGGTCAAAGGCCAGCATCGGCACCAACAGAACGTCCGGCAGAACTTCCGGGGCGCTTTCAGGCGGAATGGGAATGTCCCACATGCCAGGCACCAGCGGCTCGCCCGGCGTCCAGGCGCGGAACAACAGCGGCTGATCGGCGCCGATGACCACCGGAAGGCAGGTGCGCCAGCCTTCGCGGCTAAGCCGCGTCAGCAATGGCACGGTGTCGATCTCGCTCTTGTAGGGAATGAAGCCGGAGACGGTTCCGGCCGCGCCGGTTCCCGGCGGAAGCCCCCGCGCGGCCAGCGCCGGCCCTGCGGCCTCTTTCAGTTCAGCATGCGCTGCGGCACGGCGTTTCGCTGCGGCCTGGCGCGCCTCGCGCTTCACGTCGGCGATGTTCATGGAATCCCTTGGGCTCAGTCAGCGAACGTGGCGAGCCACCATGGGCCGTGAGCGACTGACGATCCCGGGTCCCTACAGTTGTAGGTGGGAGCCATGTGGGCAAGGCCACGGCCAAGCCCAGGGACAGCCCCCATTCAGAATCGCATAGGCCCCAGGGAAAATATGTCGTCTCACGCGCCGGGCAGCCCGCCATTCACCTAATTAGGTGCGATGCTGCTCAATGTCTACCGCCGCGTCCGGGTTCTCTGCCGTTTCGGAGAGCGTGGCGATGGCGCCGAACAGGCGGCCTTGTGGCGCATGCCGCTTGAGACCCATCAGCTTGGGCGCGCTGGCGGTTGACGCGCGCAGACCCTCGGGCTTGCCGTGAAGCGGCTTCATTGACGTTACTCCCACGCTGAACTCACTCGCTGCCCGAGCTTGGCCACGGCCCGCTTAAAACCCGGTTAAGCGGCTTGTGGCGCGGCGGCGGCCCTGTCTATAAGGCGGGCGCGTTTCGCGATCCCAGAGGGTTTCATGGCCGGCCATTCACAGTTCAAGAACATCATGCACCGCAAGGGCAAGCAGGATGCGGTGCGCTCCAAGATCTTCTCAAAGCTGGCGCGTGAAATAACCGTGGCGGCCAAGGCGGGCCTGCCCGACCCCGAGGCCAACGCCCGCCTGCGGCTGGCGATCCAGAATGCCCGCGCCGAAAACATGCCGAAGGACAATATCGAACGCGCCATCAAGAAGGCGGCGGGCGGCGATGCCGAGAATTATGACGCGGTCCGCTATGAGGGCTATGGCCCGGGCGGTGTCGCCGTGATCGTCGAGGCGCTCACCGACAACCGCAACCGCACGGCCTCCAATGTGCGCTCGCTGTTCACCAAATTCGGCGGCAACATGGGCGAGACCGGTTCAGTCGCCTTCATGTTCGCGAGGGTGGGCGAGATCGTCTATCCCGCCGCCAAGGCCTCGGGCGACGCCATGCTGGAAGCGGCGATCGATGCCGGCGCCGATGATGTGGTGTCCGACACGGGCGGCCACACCGTTACCTGCGCCTTCGAGTCGCTGGGCGAAGTCTCGGCGGCCTTGGCCAAGGCCTTCGGCGAGGCTACGTCGGTGAAGCCGGTGTGGAAGCCCCAGACGCTGACGCCGGTCGACCAGGAAAAGGCCGAAAGCCTGTTGAAGCTGGTTGACGCCCTCGACGAGGACGACGACGTGCAGGTGGTGTTCTCCAACGCCGACATTCCGGAAGACGTGATGGCCAGGCTCGGCGGCGCGTGATGTGTTAGACTGTACCGATGGTAAGAATCATCGGCATCGATCCGGGCCTGCGCAACACCGGCTGGGGCGTCATCGCGGTGGATGGAGTCAAACTGTCTTACGTGGCCGATGGCGCGCTGCACTCGGATGCCGACCGGCCGCTGGCCGCACGCCTGTTGCAGCTCCATGCCCAGCTGATGGAGGTGATCCGCGACTTTGCCCCCGACGAGGCGGCGGTGGAGGAGACCTTCGTCAACACCGATGCCCGCGCCACCCTGAAGCTGGGCCAGGCGCGCGGCGCGCTGATGCTGGCCCCCGCCATGCTCAACCTGCCGGTTTCCGAATATGCGCCCAACACGGTGAAAAAGGCGGTGGTGGGGGCGGGCCACGCCGAAAAGGACCAGGTCAAGCACATGGTGAAGCTGTTGCTGCCCAAGGCCCGGCTGCGCACCGCGGATTCAACCGATGCGCTGGCGGTGGCCATCTGCCATGCGCATTACCGCGGCGCCCAGCGGCTGGCCGCCGTGCTGGCGCGTTCTTGACTTGTTCTCTCCCGGCCTATAGCAAGACTGCCGGAAGGGCGCGCTGATGATCGCAAAACTGAAAGGCCGGATCGACGCCACGGGTGCCGACTGGCTGGTGATCGACGTCAATGGGGTGGGCTATCATGTGTCCTGCTCCGCCAGGACGCTGGCGGCGCTGCCTGGACCGGGCGAATTCGCCGAACTGCACACCGAAATGCTGGTCTCGCAGGACATGATCCGGCTGGTGGGCTTCGCCAGCCCGGCCGAGCGCGAATGGTTCCGGCTGCTGCAGTCCGTGCAGGGGGTGGGCACCAAGGTGGCGCTGGCGGTGCTCTCGGCGCTGCCGGTGGCCGAGATCGGCAATGCCATCGCGCTCCAGGACAAGGCGATGATCGGCCGCGCCAATGGCGTGGGCAAGAAGCTGGCCGAGCGCATCGTGCTGGAACTGAAAGACAAGGTCCCGGCCTTCGCGCCGCCGGGCGAGCCGGTGGCGAAGCTCGCCGCCGCCCTCGACGTGGCCCGCCCCTCCGCGGCGGCGGACGCGGTGTCGGCGCTCGTCAACCTGGGCTATGGCCAGGCGCAGGCGGGCATGGCGGTGGCCGCCGCGATGCGCAAGGGCGGCGATGATCAGCCCACGGAGAAACTGATCCGCCTGGCGCTGAAGGAGCTGAGCCAGCCATGACCAGCCCGGTGCGCGAAAAAGACAAGACGCCGGACGACGCCATTGACACGCATCTGCGGCCGCAGCGCCTGGAGGAGTTCATCGGCCAGTCCAAGGCCAAGCAGAATCTCCGCATCTTCATCGAGGCGGCGCGGGCGCGCGGCGAGGCGCTGGACCATGTGCTGTTCGCGGGCCCGCCGGGCTTGGGCAAGACGACGCTCGCCCAGATCATGTCGCGCGAGCTTGGCGTCAATTTCAAGGCGACCTCGGGGCCGATCATCGCCAAGGCCGGCGATCTCGCAGCGCTTCTCACCAATCTCGAGGAGCGCGACGTGCTGTTCATCGATGAGATCCACCGCCTCAATCCGGCGGTGGAGGAAGTGCTCTACCCGGCCATGGAGGATTTCCAGCTCGATCTCATCATCGGCGAGGGCCCGGCGGCGCGCTCGGTGAAGATCGACCTCGCCAAATTCACGCTGGTCGGCGCCACCACCCGCACCGGCCTGTTGACGACGCCGCTGCGCGACCGCTTCGGCATTCCGGTGCGGCTCGATTTCTACAATGAGGAGGAGCTCCTCGAAATCGTCAAGCGCGGCGCCCGCGTCATGCAGATGGGCATCGCCGAGGAAGGGGCGCGCGAAATCGCCAGGCGGGCGCGCGGCACGCCGCGCATCGCCGGACGGCTGTTGCGCCGGGTGCGCGATTTTGCCGCCGTGGCCCGCGCCGCGGTGATCGACGCGGCCCTCGCCGACCGCGCGCTCTCGGCGCTCGATGTCGACGCCAAGGGCCTCGATGCGCTCGACCACCGTTATCTCTCCTGCATCGCCGTCAATTTCGCGGGCGGGCCGGTGGGCATCGACACCATCGCCGCCTCGCTCTCCGAAGCGCGCGACGCGCTGGAAGACATCGTCGAGCCTTATCTCCTGCAGCTGGGCTTTCTCAACCGCACGCCGCGCGGGCGGCTTCTGACCCCGCATGCCTTCCGGCATTTGGGCCTCGCCGTGCCGCAGCGCCCGGAGATTTCGCAGGGTGTGCTGCCGCTGGACGAGGCCGGTGCCTGAGGCCTGGCCCGGCGTTTCGGGCGCTTTCCGGGACGGCGCGCATGTGCTGCCGGTGCGGGTCTATTACGAGGATACCGACGCCGGCGGCGTGGTCTACCACGCCCGCTACGTGGCGTTCTGCGAGCGCGGCCGCTCGGATTGCCTGAGGCTGCTGGGCATCAGCCATGCGGCGATGGACGACCACGCCTTCGTGGTGCGCCGCCTCGTCTGCGACTTTCTGAAACCCGCGCGGCTCGACGATCTGCTGGAGGTCGAGACCCGTTTCGCCGAACTGGCCGGGGCCCGGCTCGATCTCGATCAGCGGGTGCTGCGCGATGGCGTGTTGCTGTTCCACGCCGCCGTGACCGTGGCGCTGGTCGACCGTCAGGGGCGGCCGAAACGGCTGCCACGGGAGATGACGGCGCGGTTCCACGCCTCCATGGAAACAGGCCGCGTAACAAAGCCTTAACCATGATTGCCTCATGTGGCGTCACCGGCTCTCCGTGCGTGGCGGGCCGGGCGGCGGGAAACCGGCCCAAAAGGCCTGATTCGCCGCAGTTTCGACAGATTTGGCATGTTTCACGCCCGTAATCTCAGACCATGAGCAAGTGCGGGATGGCGGCGGAGGGTCCGGCGGCGGCGGGCCGCGCGGCCGAGGGAAGGGCAGGATGGCGTTTTTTGCGGTGGCGGCGGTTCCGGGGGGCGAAATCTCGCTCTGGCATCTCGTCGTGCAGGCGAGCTGGGTCGTCAAGCTGGTCATGCTGGGGCTCGCCGCGGCTTCAGTGTGGAGCTGGGCCATCATCATCGAGAAATTCTTCGCCATGCGGCGCATGAACGCCGCCAATAACCGCTTCGAGCAGGTGTTCTGGTCCGGTCAGTCGCTCGAGGACCTGTTCGTCACCATGGGCAACCGCAACAACATCGGGCTTGCCGCGATCTTCATGGCGGCGATGCGCGAATGGAAGCGCAGCCAGGATGCCGCCATGCGGGCGGGCTTTCAGGGCGTGCAGAAGCGCATCGAGAAGGTGATGGACGTGCAGATCCAGAAGGAGATGCATGACGTGGAGTCGCGGCTGCTGTTTCTCGCCACCACCGGATCAGCCGCGCCCTTCATCGGCCTGTTCGGCACGGTGTGGGGCATCATGGCGTCGTTCCAGGCCATCGCCAATTCGCAGAACACCAGCCTCAACGTGGTGGCGCCCGGCATCGCGGAAGCCCTGTTCGCGACCGCAATCGGCCTCATCGCCGCCATACCGGCGACCATTTTCTATAACATGTATGTAGCCGACGCCGGAAAGATCGGCGCCAGGCTCGAGAACTTCGCCGATGAATTCTCGGCGATCATCTCGCGCCAGCTTGACGAGCGGATATAGGGCATGGGCGCGTCCTCGGGAGGAATGAGCGGCGGTTATCAGCGGCGCAACGCCAGAAGGCGGGCGTCGAAGGGCGTGATGAGCGAGATCAACGTAACCCCGCTCGTCGACGTGATGCTGGTGCTGCTGATCGTGTTCATGGTGGCCGCGCCGCTGATGACGGTGGGCGTTCCCATCGACCTCCCCAAGACCGAGGCGAAGCCGCTCAACAGCCAGGTGGAGCCGCTGAGCGTGTCGATCAAGCCCGACGGCGCGATCTTCCTCATGGAACAGCAGATGACCATGGAGGAGCTGTCCCCGAAATTGAAGGCGCTCTACGCGCTCGACCCCGAAAAGGAAATCCGGGTGCGCGGCGATCTCGCCGCCAGCTATGGCCCGATCGCCCAGGTGCTGGGCGCCATCAACGCCGCCGGCTTCAAGAAGATCGGGCTTGAGACGCTGCCGGGCGGCGCGCCGCCCGCTGGCAGCGACGGGCAAGCCGCGCCATGAAGCGCGGCCTCTCGGCATCCCTCCTGATGCACGCGGCGATTCTCGCCGGGGCGCTGGTGGTGCTGCCGAACGCGCGCCATGAGGCCGAGCCGGTCGAGGCCATCACCGTCGACATTTCCAATATCTCCGACAGCAACAAGCTCACCGCGACCGCCAAGGACGCGCCGGAGGCCATCGAGAAACCGGCGCCCAAGAAAGCCGAAATCATCAAGAAGACCGATGAGACGCTGAAGGTGGCCGAGAAGGAAGTGCTCTCCGCCAAGGAAGCCAAGGCGCCGCCGCCGCCCGAGCCCGAGACCAGGCCCGCAGAAGCCAAGAAGGACGAGCCGCCGCCGCCTGATGCCGACGCGCTTGCGAGCCTCGTCAAGAAGGTCGAGGAGCCGAAGCAGGAAGAAAAGCCGAAGCCCGCGAAGAAGCCCGAGAAAAAGCCGGAGAAGAAGCCGCCGAAGCTTGACACCGCGAAGCTTGAGGAGCTGCTTAATTCCGACGCGCTGCTGAACAAGGAGAACGAGGAGAAGTCGACCAACGCTTCGGAGGCCGCCACCGACGGCCAGCCGGCCAAGGGCCAGCGCGACCTGCAGGGCAAGGACGAGGGCCTCTCCGCCACGGCGATCGCCGCCTTCGTGCAGCGCATCCGCGAGTGCTGGGTGATCCCGCCCGGCGCGCGCGAGGCCAACATCACGGTGAAAGTCCGTATACAGATGAAAGAGGACGGGTCCATCTCCGGCGAACCGCTGGTGATGAACGGGCCCGGCGATTTCCTGTTCGACACCACGGCGCGCTCCGCGGTGGCGGGCATTCTCGCATGCCAGAACTACGATTTCCTGCCCAAGGACAAATACGGCGTCTGGAAGGACATCGTCCTGAACTTCAACCCGAACATGTTCGCCGACGCGACGCCAACCCAGTGACCGGCGAATGAGACAGGGCCAGCAAATGATTTCCCTATTCCTCGCAAGCTGCCGCGGGCGGCTGGCGGCCGGCCTCGTCCTGACGATGCTCGCCGTCCTTGCCGCCGGCCCCGCCGCAATGGCGCAGACCGAGATTGACATCACCGGCGGCCGCATCGATCCGCTGCCGATCGCCATCGCGCCGTTCCTGGCGGGCGGCGGCGCCGAGGAGGCGGCCGCCACCATCTCGGGCGTGGTGACCAACGATCTCGGGCGTTCGGGCTATTTCGCGCCCATCGATCCGCAGACCTTCATCGAGCGGATCGCCAGCTTCGAGCAGATGCCGGACTTCGCCAGCTGGCGGCAGGTGAAGGCCAAGGCGCTGGTCAGCGGCCAGGCCGTCATCGAGGGCGATAAGCTGCGCGTCGAATTCCGGCTTTGGGACGTGAACACCACCCAGCAGCTGGCGGCGCAGCAGTTCACCACCTCGCCGAAGAACGCAAGGCGCATCGGCCACATGATCGCCGACATCGTCTACAAGGCGATGACCGGCATCGACGGCTATTTCGACACGCGGATCGTGTTCGTGGCGGAGCAGGGCCCCAAGGACAAGCGCGTCAAGACGCTGGTCATCATGGATCAGGACGGCTTCAACATCCGGCCGCTCAGCGATGGCAAGGACCTGGTGCTCACGCCCCGCTTTTCGCCTTCGGCCAATGAGATCACCTACATGTCGTTCGGCAGCGGCGAGCCCAGGGTCTATCTCATGAACATCGACACCCGCCAGCGCGAGATCGTGGGCGAGTTTCCCAACATGAGTTTCGCGCCGCGCTTCTCGCCCGATGGCCAGCGCGTGATCATGAGCCTGCAGGAGGGCGGCAACGCCAATATCTTCGAGCTCGATCTGCGCTCGCGCAGCCTGCGCCAGCTCACCAACGTCGCCGCCATCAATACCGCACCCAGCTATTCACCTGACGGCAGCATGATCGCCTTCGAGTCCGACCGCGGCGGCACACAGCAGATTTATGTGATGAACGCCGACGGCTCGAACCAGAACCGCATCAGCTTCGGCCAGGGCCGCTATTCCACCCCCGTCTGGTCGCCCGATGGAAACTACATCGCCTTCACGAAACAGAGCGGCGGCAAGTTCGCGATCGGCGTCATGAAGCCGGACGGCTCCGGCGAGCGCATTCTGACCGAGGGCTTCCATAACGAAGGCCCAACCTGGGCGCCCAACAGCCGCGTGCTCATGTTCTTCCGTGACACGCAGGGCGAAAGCGGCGGGCCGCAGCTGTGGTCGGTCGATATCTCCGGTTACAACGAGCAGCGGGTGCCGATCGAGGGCTTCGGGTCCGATCCGGCGTGGTCACCGAAACTGAATTGAACGGCGGGATTGATTGAGCAAAGAGGAGATGGGACGCATGGACAAGAACAGACGCAGGGTTTTCACGGCGGCGGCGGGGCTCGCGAGCCTTCTGGCGCTTACCGCCTGCTCGAAGAAGAGCACCGACCGTCAGGCCGGCACCGGGCCGGGCGCGGCGGCCATGCCGGGATCCGAGCAGGCTTTCACCGTGAATGTGGGTGACCGCGTGTTCTTCGCCGAGGACAAGTCGACGCTCTCGCCGGAAGCCCAGGAAACGCTCCGCCGCCAGGCGCAGTGGCTGCAGAAATACCCGGCGGTGACCGTGCAGGTCGAAGGCCATGCGGACGAACGCGGCACGCGCGAATACAACATCGCGCTGTCGGCCAGGCGCGCCACCGCCACACGCGATTTCCTGCTGGCGGAGGGGGTGGCGGCGAGCCGCGTGTCCTCGATCGCCTATGGCAAGGAGCGCCCGGCGGCGCTGTGCGACGCCGAACAGTGCTGGTCGCAGAACCGCCGCGCCGTGACCGTCATCACCGGCGGCGCCAAGACGGCGTAAACGGCGGGTCAGGGAAAATTAACCCTGTTGCATCAGAGTGCGGCTTGTGCAAGTCCCCGCAACGGGACTTTCAAGGTGTTCAGGACGGGCGGCCCGGAGGGGCCCGGCAGAGGAGTGGGTAGATGATTTCTCGTTTGGCGAGCCTCAAGTTCGTTGCGGTGCTGGGATGCTTCCTGGCGCTGGCCGCGTGCTCGAAGAAGAACACCCCTGACCTCAGCGCAGGCACCGGCCCGGGCGCGGCGGCCGTTCCCGGCTCCGAACAGGACTTCACCGTCAACGTCGGCGACCGGGTATTCTTCTCCGAGGACCAGTCGACGCTTACGCCCGAGGCCCAGGAGACGCTGCGCCGCCAGGCCGCCTGGCTCAACAAATACGCCAAGGTCACCGTGCAGGTCGAAGGCCACGCCGACGAGCGCGGCACGCGGGAATACAACATCGCGCTGTCGGCGCGGCGCGCCACGGCGGCGCGCGACTTCCTGATCGCCCAGGGTGTGGCGGCAAGCCGCATCTCGTCCATCGCCTATGGCAAGGAGCGCCCGGTGGCGCTGTGCGACGCCGAACAGTGCTGGTCGCAGAACCGCCGCGCGGTGACGGTGATCACCGGCGGGGCGCGCTGAGCGCCGCGCCAGCCTCAATTTCACCGCGATTCCGGTCCAGTCGAAGCTGGTTATCGGAAAGACCAGGATGCTTGCGGGCGTGTGGTGCGGATCATGCTGAAACTTGTCAAAACCTCCTTCGTGGCGCTCTGGCTCGCCGCCGGCAGCGTGACCGGTCCGGCCATGGCGCAGAATGCCACCGAGATGGCCGTCCGCCTGCAGATGCTGGAAGAGCAGGTCCGCCAGCTTACCGGCCAGGTGCAGGAGCTGTCGTTCCAGCTTAACCAGCTGCGCGGCCAGCAACCGCGCCAGAGCGGCGCGGCCCAGCCCACGCAGCCTGGCCAGCCGCGGCAGCTGGCCGCCGCCTCGGCGGGCGGCATGCTGCCGCCCGGCGAGGGCATCGAGACCATCGAGCAGCAGCCCTTGGCGCCTGCCCAGCCCGGCGAAGCGGATGTGGCGGGCGCGGCGCCCGGACCAACGGTGCTCGGCGAACTCGGCACCAGCGCCGCCCAGCCCGCCGATGGCGGCTTCCAGGGCAAGGTTCTGGTTCCGCCCTCGCACCAGGAGGCGGGCGAAGAGTTGGTGACGCCGCCGCCGGCCGCCGCCTCCGCTGACCTTTTTTCCGATGGCGAGGCCGTCGAGACGGTTTCGCTCGATCCGGCCGCGCCGGGCGAAACGCCGGAATCGCTTTATGAGCGCTCCAACGAGAGCCTGCTGCGCCGCCAGTATGGCGAGGCGGAAGCCGGCTTCACCACCTTCCTGCAGAAATACCCCGAGCACAGCCTGGCAGGCAGCGCCCAGTATTGGCTGGGCGAAACCTTCTATGTGCAGGGCGATTTCAAGAGCGCCGCGGCGCATTTCCTGCGCGGCTACAAGACCTACCCGAAAAGCCGCCGCGCGCCGGACAGCCTGTTGAAGCTCGGCATCTCGCTGAACCGGCTGGGCCAGGGCGATCAGGCCTGCGCGGCACTGGCCGCGGTCAATACCGAATATCCGAAGGCGGTTGACGCCCGGAAACGGGCCCAGGCCGAATCCAAGCGTGCCGGCTGCGGCTCCTGAGGCCACTGATTTCTCCGTCCTGAAGGGCGTGGCCCATGCCGCGCTCGCGGTGTCGGGCGGCTCGGACTCGCTGGCGCTGATGCGGCTTGCCGGTGATTGGGCGGCGCGCCACCACCCTGTTCTCATGCTTTCAGTGCTGACGGTCGATCACCGGCTGCGCCGTGAGTCCACGGCGGAAGCGCGTCAGGTAGGCCGCTGGGCGGCGGCCTTCGGGCTTTCCCATCACATTCTGGCATGGGCGGACGAGCCGAAGCCTGGAACCGGCCTCCAGGCAGCGGCGCGGGCCGCCCGCTATGGCCTGATGGCGGCGTGGTGCCGGGCCAATGGCGCGGATTTGCTGCTCACCGGCCATAGTCTGGACGATCAGGCGGAAACCGTGGCCATGCGCCTTGCCCGCACCAGCAGCCCTGACAGCCTCTCAGGGATCAGACCGCTGGGCGACTGGCAGGGCCTGCCGATTGGGCGGCCGTTGCTTGACCTGCGGCGCCAGGCGCTCCGCTGCTATCTCGAGGGCATCGGCCAGCCATGGATCGACGATCCCAGCAACGAGGACACCCGCTTCGAGCGGGTGCGGGTGCGCCGGGCGCTCGCCGCCGCCGAACAGGCCGGAACCGCGCCGGACTGGCTCGCCGGCCTCGCCGCCGCCAATGCGGTGGAAGCGGCCGGCATGGCGCAAGACGCCGAGGCCTGGCTCGGCCGCTGGCTCGAGGAGCATCCGGCGGGCTTCTGCGTGGTTCCGGCCGCCGCCTTCCGTGAACTTCCTGAAAATTTGCAGCAGCGCGTGCTGGGGCGGATCACGTCGCATTACGGCGGCGAAGGGCCGCGCCCGGAGCCGGAGGAATTGCGGAGGCTGGCGCGCTGGGCCTGTGGCGGGGACGGGGCTTCGCGCCGCACCCTCGGGGGTGCGGTTTTCGGGCGGCGGAAACCCGGTTTTTGGGTCACCCGCGAGCCGGGCCGCATCACGGTTTCGCCCGGGATTGTGCCGGAAACCGGCAAGCTGTTGTGGGACAAGCGCTTTTTGATCGAAGCCGCGCCGGGTTCGGCGATCCTGCCATCCCGGGCGCGGCGGCCGGATTTGGGAACAGGGGTTCCGGTCTTTGCCCGGGAGGCCTACCCCTCGGTCGAGGCGCGGGCGGCCACGCAAGTTCCGCCGCGCGTAACCTTCTGTTCGCTGGTCCGGCGCTAGCCAGATGTTTCCCGCCACTGTGTTCTTGGAAAAGGCCCGGCGGCGTCCTATGTTAAGTGACAAACGATGATCAGGCACGCCTGCCCGGCTTCACGCCGGATGGTGAGATTCGAGGCTAAAAGTGAACCAGTTCCGAAACTTCGCCGTCTGGATTGTCATCGCGCTTCTGTTGTTCGCGCTGTTCAGCCTGTTTCAGGGCCAGGTCGGGCGGCCGGCCAGTTCCGAAATCAGCTATTCCGATTTCCTCGACAAGGCCAATTCCGGCGCCATCCAGTCCATCGTCATCACCGGCGACAGCATCACCGGCAAGCTGGCTGATGGAAACAGCGTCCAGACCACCGGTCCCCTCATGTATTTCGAGGATCAGCTGAAGGAGCTGCGCGACAAGAACGTGCAGATCACCTTCCGCGCCGCGCAGAGCGAGTCCATGCTCACCAACGCGCTGGTCTACTGGCTGCCCATGCTGCTGCTGATCGGCGTGTGGATTTTCTTCATCCGCCAGATGCAGGCCGGCTCCGGCAAGGCCATGGGCTTCGGCAAGTCAAAGGCAAAGCTTCTGACCGAGCGGCACGGCCGCGTCACCTTCGAGGATGTGGCGGGCGTCGAGGAAGCCAAGGATGATCTCGTGGAGATCGTCGACTTCCTGAAGGACCCGCAGAAGTTCCAGCGGCTGGGCGGCAAGATTCCGAAGGGTGCGCTGCTGGTGGGACCGCCCGGCACCGGCAAGACGCTGCTGGCCCGCGCCATCGCCGGCGAGGCCAATGTGCCGTTCTTCACCATTTCGGGTTCGGACTTCGTGGAAATGTTCGTGGGCGTCGGCGCCTCGCGGGTGCGCGACATGTTCGAGCAGGCCAAGAAGAACGCGCCCTGCATCATCTTCATCGACGAAATCGACGCCGTGGGCCGCCATCGCGGCGCCGGCCTCGGCGGCGGCAATGACGAGCGCGAGCAGACGCTGAACCAGCTGCTCGTCGAGATGGACGGTTTCGAGGCCAATGAGGGCGTGATCCTGATTGCCGCCACCAACCGCCCCGATGTGCTCGACCCCGCGCTGCTGCGGCCGGGCCGTTTCGACCGCCAGATCGTGGTGCCGAACCCCGATGTGCAGGGCCGCGAGAAGATCCTAAAGGTTCACATGCGCAATGTGCCGCTGGCGCCCGATGTTGACGCCAAGACGATCGCGCGGGGCACGCCCGGCTTTTCCGGCGCCGATCTCGCCAACCTGGTGAACGAAGCCGCATTGCTGGCGGCGCGGCGCAACAAGCGCATCGTCACCCAGTCCGAATTCGAGGAGGCCAAGGACAAGGTGATGATGGGCGCCGAGCGCCGCTCGATGGCCATGTCCGAGGATGAGAAGCGGCTCACCGCCTATCATGAGGCGGGCCATGCGCTGGTGGCGATGAACGTGCCCAAGGCGGACCCCGTGCACAAGGCCACCATCATCCCGCGCGGCCGCGCGCTGGGCATGGTGATGCAGCTGCCAGAGGGCGACCGGCTGTCGATGAGCTACACCCAGATGACGTCGCGGCTGGCGATCATGATGGGCGGCCGCATCGCCGAGGAACTGACCTTCGGCAAGGAGAACGTGACGTCGGGCGCCCAGTCCGACATCGAGCAGGCAACCAGGCTCGCCCGCGCCATGGTGACGCGCTGGGGCTATTCCGACCAGCTCGGCGCCGTGGCCTATGGCGAGAACCAGGAAGAGGTGTTCCTCGGCCACTCGGTGTCGCGCACCCAGAACATCTCCGAGCAGACCGCCCAGAAGATCGACGAGGAAGTGAAGCGCCTGGTGTCCGATGGGCTCTCCGAGGCGCGGCGCATCCTGACCGAGAAGAACCATGATCTGGAAACGCTGGCCAGGGGCCTTCTCGAATATGAGACGCTGAGCGGCGAGGAGATCAAGAATCTCCTCCACGGCACGCCGCCCAAGCGCGACGACGGCGACAGCGGCAAGAAGGCGGCGCGGCCATCGATTTCCGTTCCCAACGCGGGCCAGACGCGGCCTGACGGGGCGGGCGGCATGGAACCTCAGCCCCAGGCCTGATGACCAGGAGCTACTTCCGGCCGGCCGGCCTCGTCTACGGGCCAGACGCCGCGCAAGCCATCGAGCAAGGCCGCGGAGCATCGCTCGGCGGCCTTTCCGCAATCGCCCATACGCTGCGCGAGCGCATCGAGCGCCATGACGATGGCGCGGTCTCGCGCCGGTTCGAAACCGGGCCGCTGCCGCGCGCCATGGTTCTTCCCCCGTTCCTCGACGCTGGCCGGCCGCTGGTCATGGGCATCGTCAACGTAACACCCGACAGCTTCTCGGATGGCGGCCTCAGCTTCGATGCCGCGAGCGCCATCGCGCATGGCCAGCAGCTGATCAGGGAAGGCGCTGACATTCTCGATGTGGGCGGCGAGTCGACGAGGCCCGGCTCCGAAGGTGTGCCGGAAGACGAGGAGCTGCGCCGGGTCATTCCGGTGATCACGGCGCTTGCCGAAGCCGGGCACAGGGTATCCGTCGACACCCGCAAGGCACGGG